>CAIMHL010000547.1 GCA_903840825.1 uncultured beta proteobacterium | reverse complement strand
GGCGTTTCAAAATAATCAAAACGCCCTGGTCGCCCCGTCGACGCGGGCGAGGCGCCTATGAACAAAGGCGTGCCGATGACGGGCAACCAGTAAATAAATACCGCCTGCACCAATGGGCTTCTGTCCACCATCACCACAAACTGATCGCGCAAGACCGTGATGCGTGCCTGTTCCAAAGCGACCACCAAAAGTTGGGCGTAATGAAGTCGGTCTTCATCAGGCAAGACTAATCGCTTTTCCACCCCCATTTCATAAATAGTGGCCATTTCAGTGGGGTACTGCACGGGCTGTGCAGCCTGAACGCAAAGTCCCAAAAGTAGGAATAGCCCAAAGGTCAGGTGAAAAAGCGAATGGACCCGTCGAAATAAAAGTGGTTGAAAAGGGCACAAGTGCAGTGCAGCCATTTAAAGCTTTCCCTGAAAAGGGTCAATGAGCGAGTGCTTTTAAGTTTGCTTGGTTGGCGTCAATAGGCCTTGATGGTTCTCAACATGGCGCGGCCTCGCCGGGCTATTCTGAAAGTCCAATTTTGGCCGTTTTATTGTTGTTAGGAGCAAGCATGAAATCCGACTCAGATATTAAAAAAGATGTCCTTGAGGAGCTACTCTGGGACCCTTTGGTGCCCGAGGCCAGAGTGGGCGTGGCGGTCAAGGACGGCATTGTGACTTTGACGGGTCATCTCGATACCTATGCTGAAAAGGTGGCGGTCAAACGTGCGGTTGAGCGGGTCAGCGGCGTCAAGGCCATCGCTGTAGAGCTTGACGTCATTCCTTTGGGCGTACACAAGCACAGCGACACCGAGATTGCCGCTGCAGTTGAACACGCGCTCAGCTGGAATACCTCGGTGCCGCAAGGTCGGGTCCGGGTTGTCGTAGAAAAAGGATGGGTCACCTTGAGTGGTGAGCTTGATTGGAACTTTCAACGCCGCGCAGTAGAGCGCATGGTCAGGCCCCTAAAGGGCGTGGTGGGTATTGTGGACAATATACGGCTCAAGTCGCTTCCTATACCTGTCAATCTGTCCAACAGGATCAGCGATGCACTGACCCGCCAAGCGATGCGTGAGGCCAAACGAATTGAGATCGCCATGGATGGCAGCGTGGTCACCCTGTCAGGCCATGTTCACTCATGGGCTGAGAGAACCGCGGCCGAGGGCGCAACCTGGTCAGCGCCGGGCGTGAGCCGTGTCAACAACTTGCTCACCGTTGACGAATAGCGTCCTATGTCCGCCCAGCTCAAAGAGTTTGCGACCCAGGTAGTCGCTGTGGTGGAGCCTGAAACGGCCGCCTTGGTCGTCGCCCAGTTGATGCGCAAGCACCACATTGGAGCCTTGGTGGTGGTGGATGCTGCGGACAAGCGTCGGCCTGTGGGCATCATCACTGACCGTGATCTGGTGCTTGAGTTGATGGCCGAGGGCCTGGACCTGGCGGTGTTTACGGCAGGCGATGTGATGTCCGTTGACCTCGTGCGGGCAAGTCCCGACATGGACGTCATGGACGCGGTGCAATTGATGCAGCAACACCGACTCAGGCGCTTGGTTCTGACCGACAGCGGCGGCCACTTGGTGGGCATCGTCAGCATGGAAGACCTGCTGGAGGTTTTAAGCCGAGAGTTGTCCAGCCTCGCCAGCGGCTTGGCAGGTGCCCGAGAACGCGAACTGCACGAGCGGCAGTAAGCGCCGGTGACCCTATGAACAGGCCCGCTGTCATTCATAAAACAAGCCCCGTGGGCAGCGTAAAGCCCCATTGGGACGATTACGAGGGCGAGCGGAGTCGATTTTCTTGGCGCAAGGCCCGTCAAGCCTTGAGTGGCATGCCGGGTGGTGGGATCAACATGGCATTTGAAGCGGTTGACCGTCACTTGGACACCCCCACGCGTGACAGCGTTGCTTTGCGGTTTGTCGCCCGTAACCAGCCTGCGCTTGATCTTAGCTACGCCGAACTGGCCAGGCAAACCAACCGCTTTGCCAATGTGCTGGAAGGGCTGGGCGTCCAAAAGGGCGCGCACTTGTTTGTTTTAGCCGGTCGAATGCCCGCGCTTTACATCGCAGTCCTTGGCGCGCTCAAAAAAGGGGTGGTGGTGACCCCGATGTTTTCTGCCTTTGGTCCAGAACCCATCGCCACCCGCATCAATCTTGGCGCCGGGGAGGTGTTGGTTACTACAGACGTTTTGTACCAGCGAAAAATCAAGCCATGGCGCCAACAAATGCCGAGCTTGCGCCATGTGTTGCTGGTCGCTGAGGAGGGCGGGCTCACGCAGGAGCCTGACACCCTGGACTTGGGGCAGTTATTACGTGAAGCCTCAGACGCGTTCACCACAGTCAACACCTCTGGACAAGATCCCGCTTTGTTGCACTTTACCAGCGGCACCACAGGAACGCCCAAAGGGGCTTTGCATGTGCATGAGGCCGTTGTGACCCATTTTCAGACCGGTCGCTACGCGCTTGACCTGCATGAAGAAGACCGCTTTTGGTGTACCGCCGACCCGGGTTGGGTGACAGGCACTTCTTACGGCATCATGGCCCCCCTGCTGCAAGGGGTGACATCGTTGATTGACCGCGAGGAATTTGACGCTGAGCGTTGGTATCACCTCTTGGCCGAAGAGCGCATCAGCGTGTGGTACACAGCGCCTACCGCGTTGCGCATGCTGATGAAGGCCGGGAAAGCGTTGGCGCAGCAACACCGCTTTCCGGCACTTCGATTCGTGGCCAGTGTGGGTGAGCCCCTGAACCCCGAGGCCGTCTGGTGGGGCCAGGAGGTGCTGGGTTTGCCCATTCACGACAACTGGTGGCAAACAGAAACAGGCGGCATCATGATTGCCAATACGCCCGCGTTTGACATCAAGCCGGGCTCGATGGGCCGCCCCTTGCCGGGGATTGATGCCTTCATCGTCGAACACCTGGAGTTTGAGGGCGAGCCGCCCCGGGTGCGTGTGCTTGAGACGCCTGATGTGGAGGGTGAGCTGGCGCTGCGGGCAAATTGGCCGTCGATGTTCAGAGGCTATCTCAACAACGAGACGCGCTATGCCAAATGCTTTGCCGGCGATTTGTACCTGACGGGCGATTTGGCGCGTCGTGATGCCGAAGGCTATTTTTGGTTTGTTGGCCGTGCTGATGATGTCATCAAATCAGCAGGGCATTTAATTGGTCCGTTTGAGGTGGAAAGTGTGCTGATGGAGCATGCTGCCGTGGCCGAGGCGGGCGTCATTGGCAAGCCCGACCCGGTGGTGGGGGAGGTCGTCAAAGCTTTCGTCTCGCTCAAGGACGGCTGCACCGCCAACGAAATGCTCCGCATGGACATCCTGGCCCACGCCCGCAAGCGGCTGGGCCCTGCTGTGGCGCCCAAGGAGATTGCCTTTCTGCCTGTCTTGCCGCGTACCCGAAGTGGCAAGATCATGCGCCGCCTGCTCAAAGCGCGCGAACTGGGCTTGCCAGAAGGGGACACCTCAACGCTGGAGGCCGGCGCATGAGTGTACAAAATGATGACGCTAAACCAAGGGCGCCTGTGCCTTGGGAAAAAGCGTTTTCGCACGCTGTTTTGCTGGACATGCTGCGCATTCGCCGCATGGAAGAAAAAGCGGCAGAGCTGTATGGCGAGCAAAAAATTCGAGGATTTTTGCATTTGTACATTGGTGAAGAAGCCGTGGCTGCCGGAGCCATCAGGGCGCTGAATGACGGCGACAACGTCGTGGCTACCTACCGTGAGCACGGCCATGCGCTGATGCATGGCGTCAGCATGAAGTCGATCATGGCTGAAATGTTTGGCAAGCAAGAGGGCTGCTCCCGAGGGCGTGGCGGGTCGATGCACTTGTTTGACCGAAGCTGGAATTTCTATGGCGGGCAAGCGATTGTGGCGGGTGGTCTGGCGCTGGCCGCTGGCTTGGCGCTGGCTGAAAAACTAAAAAAAACCAACACCCTTACGGCCTGTTTTTTTGGTGAAGGTGCGGTGGCAGAAGGGGCTTTTCACGAAGCCTTGAACTTGTCCACCTTGTGGAAGTTGCCCATGGTTTATTTCTGCGAAAACAATTTGTACGCTATGGGCACGTCGCTGGCAAGTTCTGAATCTCAAACCGATTTGAGCGTCAAGGCAGCCTCCTACGGCCTGTCCACCTTGGCGGTTGATGGCATGGATGTGGTGGCTGTTCATGATGCCAGTCAATGGGCATTGGCGCAGGCCAGAGGTGGATCAGGCCCTGTTTTTTTGGAACTTAAAACCTACCGCTACCGTGCCCATTCCATGTTTGACCCTGACCTTTACCGGGACAAAAAAGAAATTGAGGTCTGGAAAAAACGCGGTCCAATTCAT
>CAIMHL010000546.1 GCA_903840825.1 uncultured beta proteobacterium | reverse complement strand
GGCCATGCGCACATGAAAGTCGCCCAGCAGTTCGTTGCGGCTGGACACGTCGGCGCTGTCTACCGCGGCTTGTTCGCGCGCCACATGCGCCTTAAGTGCCTTGATGCGCGCCGGCGTACTTTCGCGCACAAAGGCGCGCGTCATTTCGGCCTCCAGCATGCGGCGCACCGCAAACACCTGTTGGGCCTCAGCCACGGAGGGGGCCGATACAAAGGCGCCTCGTGCGGGCTCCATTCTGATGAGGCGGTTTTGCGATAACTGGAAAAAGGCTTGGCGTATCAGGGTGCGGGAGACGCCGAACTGGTCAGCCAGTTTTTGTTCTGACAACTTGGCACCAGGTTCAAGTTGGTGCTCCACAATAGCTTTTGTAAGGCTATGCACAATAAATTGGGTGGCAGAACTGTTAATTGTGGTTTCCATTACGCTACTATAGCCGCAAACCTAAAAAGTGTATACACTTTGGGAAATTTCAAATTAAAGGAGCATCATGGGCTTGAGTACGCACGTTTTGGATACCTCGCACGGCACACCGGCTGCGGGTATGTCGGTGGCACTTTACGCCACAGAGGGCGAAGTCGTCCATTTGCTCAAGGCCTTTGTTTTGAACAAGGATGGCCGCAATCCAGAGGGCATGCTGCTGGACAACAACAGCCTCAAAGTAGGCACTTACCGCTTGGTTTTTGACGTGGCGGGCTATTTCAGTCAGTTGGGTCTGGTGTTGCCGGAGCCTAATTTTTTGAACAAGGTCAGCCTCGACTTTGGGGTGGCTCACGCTGATCAGCACTACCACGTTCCCCTGTTGGTGAGTCCGTGGAGTTATTCAACTTACCGTGGTTCTTGAGCGTAGGTCAAGGTGTTGTTGATGTGCTTAAAGTTGCCCCTCGGTGAGTGTGTCCAGTTGGAAATGCCCGCTGCTGTGCCACAACCAGGTGTCGGTGTAAGTGACTTTGCCCATGCGCGCAGGCACCGGGAAAGGGGCCGCCAGACGGACCGTGCGTTCAATCTCTGCCACCACCTCAGGAGCTTGACTGGGTGCGCGCATCCAGTGCGTGCCCGTCACACGCCCCTTGCTGTCGACCTCAACTTGAAGCACACCGATGGCGTAGAGCAAAGGGGGCATCTTGCCCTGATAAATTCGGTGGGCGTTGTGGCCATACAAATGGCGAGCGGCATCTTTTCGGTAAGCCAGCGGCGTGGCGGCATTGGAAATCTTGCTCGTGACTGGTTCAGCGCGAGCGGGTCCTTTTGGCGGCGCGGCAGGTTCAATGGGGTCAGGGCTGGGGCTCGCCACCAAGGGCTCGGTGGGTGGCAGGGGCGCATGCGTGCAGCCTGCGATGAAAGTCGCTATGCCAACACTGGCGGTCTTCAGGGCAGTTTTAAAAGACTTGAGGTAGTTCATAAGGAGTTTTCAGGGCGTTGGGTCCTTCTCCCAGTTTACTTGGGATCTGCACCATGACTTCCCTTGAACAATTGTTGGCGCAGTTGGCGCTAGAGCCAGCTATCTTGGTCAGCGTACACAGCACACGGGGCTCTGTGCCGCGTGAAAAAGGCGCCTGGATGGCTGTTTTTGCCAAAAATTTCATAGGAACAGTGGGTGGCGGTCATCTTGAGTTTGAGGCCTTGGCCAGTGCGCGTCATCGTTTGCAGGCTTCAGGGGGTGAGGAGTTTGAGCGTTTTCCTCTGGGGCCGGCTTTGGGCCAGTGCTGCGGCGGTGAAGTAACGCTTCGTTTTGAGCGGGTGAGTGCTGGAGATGCCCAGAGCCTTGCGCGGCGTTTGACACCCCAGCAAATGCCCGTAGCCCTGTTTGGCGGAGGCCATGTGGGCCATGCTTTGGTGAACGTATTGGCTAACTTACCCCTGAAAGTGACATGGATTGACAGTCGGGATGAGGTGTTTCCCCAAGATCTGCCCGCCAGTGTGGTCTGTGAGTATTCTGACCCGGTCCATCAGGCCGTGTCTGTCTTGGAGCCTGATTCCCGCGTGCTCATCATGAGCTTTAGCCATGCTGAAGACCTGGAAGTTGTGGCGGCCTGCCTCCTTCGCCAGCGCGATAAGGCTGATTTGCCTTATGTGGGACTGATTGGCAGCAAAACCAAGTGGGCGACTTTCAAACGCAGGCTTGAAGCTAGAGGTTTTTCTGAACAAGAGCTGACTCATGTGACTTGCCCCATTGGTGTGCCGGGCATTGTGGGCAAAGAGCCTGAGGTGATTGCGGTTGCGGTGGCCGCTCAACTACTACAAACGTGGCCTGCGCAAAGCGCTTGAGGCCCTTATTTATTTAAAAGGTAAGACTGATGGAAAGCTACATTCTTGACTGGGCCAACTTGCTGTTGCGCTGGGTTCACGTTATCACGGCTATTGCCTGGATTGGCTCTTCGTTTTATTTCGTTTTTCTGGACAGTAGTCTGACCCCGCCAGTCGATGAAGACTTGAAAAAGCAAGGTGTTAGCGGAGAGTTGTGGGCGGTTCATGGCGGGGGCTTCTACCACCCCGTCAAGTTCAATGTGTCGCCACCCAAGCTGCCCTCGCATTTGCACTGGTTTTACTGGGAGAGCTACAGCACTTGGTTGTCAGGTTTTGCACTCTTTACGGTGTCTTATCTCTGGAGTGCCAGCACCTATTTGATTGATAAATCACGCATGGACTGGGCACCGTCCACCGCGATTTTGGTGGCCTTGTCGTTTTTGGTTGTGTTCTGGCTTTTGTACGACTTGGTTTGCCGGGTGTTTGGGCAGCGTAAAAACGGCGAAGCGATTGTGGGCGCGCTGGTGTTCACTTTGGTGTGTGTTGCTTCTTGGTTGGCCTGCCAGTGGTTTGCAGGCCGAGCGGCCTTCTTGCTGGTGGGGGCCATGATGGCTACCACCATGAGCGCCAGTGTTTTCTTCTGGATTATTCCGGGGCAGAAGAAGGTGGTGGCGTCTATCAAGGCGGGCGAGCCGGTGGACCCCATCCACGGCAAGCGTGGCAAGCAGCGCAGCGTGCACAACACTTACTTCACGCTGCCGGTCTTGTTCGCCATGCTGAGCGGCCATTACAGCTTTACGTACACCCACCCACAAAACTGGTTGATCCTGATTTTGATGATGTTTGCGGGCGCCGCGATTCGGCAGTTCTTTGTGATGCGCCACGGCTTCAAGCTGGGACGTAATGGCAATCCGCTGCCCTACGCGTTGGTCGGTTTGGCTGTTATTGTTGGGGTGATCGTTTGGCTGCGGCCTGTGCCCGTTGTGGCGAGTGCTATTTATTCAGGAGCTGGTAAAGCAACATCAGCGGGTGTTGCAAGCCAAATTGACTATAAAACACTGCAGCCTGTGCTGGCACAGCGTTGCATAGCGTGCCACGGCGAACAGGTGCAAATGAAAAACGTTCGACTGGATTCAGCGGCTAACGTGAAGCTGCATGCGCAAAACATTTACCAGCAAGTGGTGGTGAGCAAAGCGATGCCGATGAACAATTCCACCGGCCTGACTGACGCCGAACGTCTGCTCATCAAGCAGTGGTTCGAGGCCGGTGCCCGCACCGATTAAGCTGGGCGGTCAGCGCGCAAGAATCATGTCGGCGGCTTTCTCTGCAATCATGAACGTGGGCGCATTGGTGTTGCCGCCAATGAGGCGGGGCATGATGGAGGCGTCCACCACGCGCAAGTTTTGCAGCCCGTACACCCGCAGTTGCGGGTCGACCACCGCCATGTCATCCACGCCCATCTTGCAGGTACCCACTGGGTGGTAAATGGTG
>CAIMHL010000545.1 GCA_903840825.1 uncultured beta proteobacterium | reverse complement strand
TTTGTTTTTCAACGGGAGGAGTTGTGGACATCAGTCAAACGTGTTTTGGAGAGGTAAACGTTGCAATTGGCATTATTGCGCGCAAGAAAATTTTAAAACTGCTACAAATTTTACTTGATTGATTTCACCAAATGACACAAAACAAGCCTGTCGGTGCTATTAATCCTGACTTTTCAACAGCGCCGTCGACATGGCGTTTGTACGGGGAAAAGGGCTTCTCTATCTCTCTCTATATTATTGATTATTAAGATAGTAGTAGTAGATAAGGGTGCCACTCTGCTGTTGATAAGCCATTTTTACTTATAAAAATCATCTACTTACGATTGAGTAACTCTTGTGTGTGAGTCTGCTTTCGAGTTGTGTCGGTATCTTGGATAACTCGGCTGATGATGAAAATTCTGTGGATAAGTCTGCGGTTGCTAGAAAGTTATGCACAGATTTATGCCGGCACTTGGCGCTGACAATAAGCTAAGTTACATGTGCGTCAAATTTTGATGCCCTGCCCAGTGAGATGCTCTTTGAATCTAAGGAGATCTCACATGGTTCATGAAAGCGCTCGAAGAATTCGTGACGAACGCGCTGCGCTGGGGGCCATGCTGGAGTTCACGGAAGCACTTTCTGCCGGCGACCACCTTTTCACCCGCATCGTGATGCGGTCCCCCGTGCCAATCGGTTTGAGTGATTAAAGGAGGCGTTTTATTTAATCAGGCCTTCAGCGCGCATGGCTTCTCGTACTGCAGGGCGGGCGCTAACACGGGCTCTGAGAGCTGCGAGGTTTTCCAGTTTTGCGATGTCCACAGCGACGAACCTTGCCCAATTGCTGACATTAAATAGGTAAGCATCGGCCACGGTAAAGGCTTCGCCCATCAAATAGTCGCTTTTAGCCAACTCGCTGTCGACCCAAGTCAATCGCTCGGTCAGACGTGCTTTGATAATCGTTTTGGCTTCGGTGGGCATACCCGGGGTAAATAAAGGGGCAAAGTTTTTGTGCAACTCTGTACCGATGAACGAGAGCCATTCTTGTAATTTGTAACGCTCAAAGGTGCCGTTGGCGGGCGCCAAGTTTTTGTCAGGTGCCTGGTCGGCAATGTATTGGATGATGACCGCACATTCGCGCAATTGGCGTCCATCGTCCAGCACTAGCAAGGGCACATAGCCGAGAGGATTGATCTGGTAATAGTCACTGCCATCGGGTAGTTGATGGGTTTTAGTGGGCGCACTGATCGCCTCAAATACCAGACCTGCTTCGATTAGCGCAATGTGGGGCGTGAGTGAGCAAGCGCCAGCAGAGTAATAAAGTTTCATTTTTTCCTTGGGTAATTACGAGCCAATGGTGGCGAAGAACCCGCTTACTTTACGCTATTAAATTCATAGCTGGTTAAGCAAGCTGTGAATGACCTGCATTCTTATTTGGTATAAATAGTATTAGCGTGTCAGATAGGCCAGGTATTTGGTAGCAAATTTTCCGTAGGGGGGGTATAGAAACTTCACCGCGCTCCAGCCTGCTTGGTAAAAAACTGGCCGCATTTTTGAGAAGGTCACAAAGCCTTCGTGTCCGTGGTAGTGACCCATGCCGCTGTCGCCTACGCCGCCAAAAGGTAAGTCATGCTGGCCCACATGGAACAAGCCATCGTTGACACTGACGCCACCTGACATGATGCGGTCCAGCAGTGTCTGGATGTTTTGCGAGTGATTGCTGAAGG
>CAIMHL010000544.1 GCA_903840825.1 uncultured beta proteobacterium | reverse complement strand
CGGCATGAAGATGGGTATATTTACCCCGACCGAAGCAGCCGTAGTCGCCGTGGTTTATTCGCTGGTTGTTGGTCTTTTCATTTACCGAGAAATAAAGTTCAAGGACCTGTACGGCATCATCCTTTCAGCAGCTAAAACCTCTTCGGTCGTGATGTTCTTGGTCGCCGCTGCCCTGGTCTCGGCCTGGTTGATCACGGTGGCCAATATTCCCGCTCAAATCGTCGAAATTTTGAGACCTTTTATCGACAATAAAACTTTGTTAATGGTCATGCTGATGCTGATGGTGCTGGTCGTTGGAACCGCGCTGGATTTTGCGCCCACCGTGCTGATCTTGACCCCTGTCCTGATGCCCTTGGTGCGTGAGGCGGGGATTGATCCTGTCTATTTTGGTGTCCTATTCATCATCAACAACGCCATTGGATTACTGACTCCCCCGGTAGGTACGGTGCTTAACGTGGTGTGTGGCGTAGGTCGCATCCCTATGCATGATGTTATTCGCGGCGTCATGCCCTTCTTGCTGTCACAGGTGGTGGTGATGTGTCTTTTGATCGCTTTTCCTGAGCTGGTCATGGTTCCTCTTAAATGGTTGATGATGAAATGAATGTACTGGACACTTTTCAATTAAAGGGCCGTCGCGCCCTGATCACTGGCTCCTCCGGCGGCATTGGCTTGGCCTTGGCACAGGCGCTGGGCCAGGCAGGTGCCCATGTTATTTTGAATGGTCGCACAGCCAGCAAAGTAGCGGCAGCCATGGCCAGCCTCCAAGCCGAAGGCCTGTCGGTTAGCTCATCAGTGTTCGATGTTACGAACACTCAGAGCGTGCGCGCTGCCGTGGACCGTATAGAAGTCGAAGGCCCCATTGACATACTAATCAACAACGCGGGCATTCAGATTCGGGGTCCCCTGCAAGACTACGCTGATGACGATTGGCACACCATCATCAAGACTAACTTGGACAGCGTGTACTACGTCGGCCAAGCGGTAGCCAAAAAAATGATCCCTCGTGCAACTGGCAAAATCATCAATATCTGCTCGGTCCAAAGTGAGTTGGGGCGTCCCGGCATTGCGCCTTATACCGCCACCAAAGGTGCTGTCAAAATGCTTACAAAGGGTATGGCCATCGATTGGGGTCAATACGGCATCAATGTGAACGGCATCGGTCCTGGGTACTTCAAAACCGAGTTAAATCAAAA
This sequence comes from uncultured beta proteobacterium, assembly GCA_903840825.1. GTDB lineage: Bacteria > Pseudomonadota > Gammaproteobacteria > Burkholderiales > Burkholderiaceae_C > Rhodoferax. The sequence goes on along the minus strand of CAIMHL010000544.1, from coordinate 1,939 downwards.
GCTTGTGGACGACCCAGTGTTCAGCGCATGGCTCATTGGCCGTACCCCCAGTCGCCGCTGGGGCAATGTTGAAGACCTCGGAGGTGCCGCCGTCTTTTTAGCCAGCGATGCTGCCCGGTTTGTGAACGGCCACATCTTGTACGTTGATGGAGGTGTGACCGCTACACTTTGAATTTTTTTGCTTATTTCTTTATTGAAAGCCAGACCCTATGCGCTCCGTTATCTGCCACTCTGCCAAAGATTTGCGAATCGAAAACTCGGAACTTCCCGACTTACAAGCCCATCAATTACGCGTGAACGTAGCCTATGGCGGGATTTGCGGCTCTGACCTGCACTACTACCAACACGGCGGGTTTGGTACCGTGCGCATCAAAGAGCCGATTGCCTTGGGCCACGAGGTCTCGGGTACTGTGGATGCTTGCGGCTTTCAGGCTAGCGGGTTTCAAAAAGGCCAACGTATTGCCATTTCACCCTCACGCCCCTGCGGACACTGTCGATTTTGCCAAGCTGGCCAGCACAACCATTGCTTAAGTATGCGTTTTTACGGAAGCGCCATGCCTTTTCCTCACATTCAAGGGGCCTTTAGCGAGCAATTAATTATTGAAAGTTATCAAGCGCATCCCATTGCCGACCATTTGACCCTATCAGAAGCGGCCTTGGCGGAACCCCTCTCTGTTGGCTTGCACGCCATCCAGCGGGCGGGAACTGTGTTGGGCAAGCAGGTCTTGGTCACAGGATGTGGCCCTATTGGATCCTTGCTAATTGCTGGTTTGCGGCGAGCTGGTGCGGCCCGTATTGTGGCCGCTGATATTGCGGACCTGCCCTTGAAGTGCGCCAAAGAAATGGGCGCCGATGAGACCATTAATTTGCGCACGCAAGCTCAAGCGCTGGATAAATACAAAGTGGACAAAGGCCAGTTCGACACCGTTTTTGAAGCCTCTGGCAGCGAGGCTGCCTTGCGCGTGGGGCTGGATGTGCTCATGCCGCGCGGTGTACTTGTTGCCATTGGCATGGGTGGCGAGATCAACTTGCCAATGAACCAAATAGTGGCCAAAGAATTGGACCTGCGCGGAACCTTCCGCTTTCATGCAGAATTCGCCACTGCCGTGCGGTTTTTAAACGAAGGGCTGGTGAACGGCAAACCCGTTATTACGGGCATCATGCCGGTCGAACGTGCCATTGAAGCGTTTGATCTTGCCGCTGACAAAACCCAGTCCCTCAAAGTACAAATCGCCTTCGCACAAGGCGTGGCCTGAACGACCAAAAAACATGACCCATAGGAAATTTTTCATGACAAAAATCGGTTCTGTCGTAATAGTGGCGTCAGGCCGAAAAGGGCTGCAGGTTGGCCCGACGATCAAGCTGCGAGACTGTAGAACTGGTTGGCTGCAGACATGGTTTGGCCGCTGGGGCAGTCCATCTGCCCCTTCCTGATTATGTGCATTGTCTCAATCCCTGCGATGAGGATTCTGACACTCCAAAACGACTTGAACCCGAGCATCGGGCCCGTGACTCTTTTGACGGCTCGATGGTCCTGCCGGGCGATTTTGTTGAGGTATTTATTTTGGCGCATCAGGATGTCAACACAGGCATCCGCCTTGACGCTTTCAATGGCCGCCGTATTGGCGCCGCTCTTGTCGATGGTTATCTTCTCGGGCACGCCGTGCAGGCTAGTGGCACGCGCCAGAAAGCGCCGCGCTGCTGCCTTATCTCGCTTGGCCGTGAGAAGAAAGTCCACCGTATCGCCAGCGCGGTCAACCGCCCGGTAAAGGTACTTCCACTTGCCCGCAACTTTGATATAGGTCTCGTCCATTCGCCAGCTCAGGCCAACTGGTCGCTTGCGCTTGCGCTTGCGACATACCGCAGCCATAACCGGCAAAACTTTGATTGCCCAGCGATGTACGGTGGAGTGATCAACGAAAACACCGCGCTCTTGCAT
>CAIMHL010000543.1 GCA_903840825.1 uncultured beta proteobacterium | reverse complement strand
GGTGAATGAGCATGAATTTAGCAGAACCTAAAGCTCAGACACTTGGTCTTGAGCCTCATGCAGCGATTCCGAGTGAGCTACCCCTTAGAAAGTGGCTTTACAGTTGGCTGCTTGACCCAGAGATCCGTGGCAATCATCAAAAAAGTATTGACCGATGGATCGCAATCCTGATCGTTGCAAATTTGTTTGCCCTGCTTTTTGAGCACGTCCCTGCAGTCTTTGAGCCCAATAAGCACCTATTTCACGCATTTGACCTGTTCTCGGTCATCGTTTTTACTGCTGAGTATTTTCTCCGTCTCTACCTTGCACCTGAAGACCATGAGTTCAAAGGTAAGAAACATGCGCACTTACGCTACATTACAAGCCCTTTCGCCCTCATAGATCTTTTGGCCATTGCGCCTTTTTATTTGCAGGCTTTTTTCCCTGTGGATCTACGCATGCTGCGGTTTTTACGCTTGCTTCGGATTTTGAAGTTGTTCAGGGTGTTGATTCCGGCCATCAAGGATTTTTTGGAAATCAACAAGCAGCGTACATTTCGCCAAAAAATTCATGCCTTGATATTTCCAAGCGAGTACGGCGGAAATTTGCACAGCTTTTTTGACATCTTTATTGCAATTTGGGTCGTCATATCCGTCGTGGCCGTGGTTCTTGAATCAGTGATGAATATTCATTACATTCTTGACCTTGAATTCATTATTCTGGATGCCATCGCAGTCGGCATTTTTACCCTCGAATATTGCATGCGGATTTATTGCTGCGTAGAAGACCCACGCTACCAGCGTGCAATTGCAGGACGATTCAAGCAAATCAGAGAACCCTCCTCGCTGATTGACCTGATGGCCATCGTGCCCTTCTTTTTGGAGGTTTTCCTCCACCATTTGTTTGACCTTCGCTTCCTCAGGGTGTTCAGACTTTTGCGACTCCTGAAATTAACCCGTTACACGGGCGCAACTAAAACACTGACCAAAGTAATTGCGCGTGAATGGCCCGTTTTGGCAGCATCAGCTTTTGTGATGATGTTATTGGTAGTTTTAACTGCAAGCTTGGGCTATTTGTTTGAACATGAAGCGCAGCCTGAGAAATTCGAGAATATCCCCCAGTCAATTTACTGGGCTGTGATCACGCTGGCCTCTGTGGGTTATGGTGATATTTCGCCCGTTACGCCTATGGGTCGCGTGATGACCATTATTCTGGCTCTGTTGGGCATTGGTATTTTTGCAATTCCTGCAGCCCTTCTGTCTTCGGCTTTCAGCGATCAGTTACGAATCGAACGGGAAGCTCTAAAGACCGAGTTGCATGACATGCTCGCCGATGGTGTGCTCTCCATGGAAGAAACAGAAAAATTATTTGCAGAGGCAAAGAGACTTCATTTGAGCGACGATGATGTCAATCGATTGATTGAGAAAGTACGGCGTGAGTTTGAAGAAAAGGAAGATGTGGCCGTGCTGCCTTTGCACAAAATAGCCGCTACGCCAGAGCATGCTGTGGAGCACTTCAAGTCCTTGGTTTCGCAGATTCGACAATTGAGTATATTGACAGACCTGGAAAAATTTGAAGCTTCTGCGGCCAATAATTTTACACTGACGCCCGGAGAACTGAATCTGTGGCGACACTTGCAAGTAAAGCCGTCACCACCACCATGAACAAGATAATTTTAACTGTTGCCCTACTTTTGTGGACCCAAATCGCGAGTGCTGATTGGGTGGAGATTGGTAAAAATGAAAGTGGAACATTTTTTGTCCACGCAGGCACCATCGAAAAAACTGGCGACATGGCCAAGATGTGGTTTTTGATCGATTTCAAGAGAAATCAAGTCGACAGCAGCACCCGAACTTTCCGCTCAACCAAAGATCAGACTGAATATGACTGCAAAGAGATGCGCAGCAGGACCCTTTTCTACAATAATTATGCAGAAAAAATGGGGACAGGAAAGATAGTTTTCACCATGAAGGACCCCTTCAAATGGCGCCCAGTTGCAGCCGGCAGTATTTCAGAAAATCTTTTCAAAATAGCCTGCGGAAAAAAGTAACCGCGCTTTAGTTGCAATTTTTGTATTTTCTAAGCGGGCAGTCTCGCACCAGTCGTTTGGCAGTTGCAAACTGTTCTAAAGACAGAGTTTTCTCTGCCGCATCGCGAATTTTGATGGCGTCTTTTTGCCCAGCCATGGCGGCTAGTGAGCTCCACACATATGCACGAATATGGTCACGCTCTGTCCCCTGAGCGTTGGCGTACATGAATCCCAACTTGGACTGAGCCTTTGGCTCACCCTGCGCAGCGGCTAAACGGTACCATTTGATGGATTCAACATAGTCTTGTGGCACGCCCTGACCCTGTGCATACATAGCACCCATAATGGATTGACCCGAACTGTCTCCCGTGTCAGCGACTCTGCGCCAAAGTTTGACCGCCGTTTTGTAATCTTGACGCTCGTAGGCGGAATATCCATCCTCCCAATCGCCGGCGCTCACCAAGCCACAGACCAGCACCAGTAAAACGCTCGCGACCTGTTTGATGTTTTTCATAGTTAGTTCAATTGAAATAATCAGCTTGCAACAGAGCCTATTTTAATAAATACCACCAACTTATTTCGCGCTTTGGGCCGGTAAAAATAGAGCTTGAAGATCATTTAAAAAGTCAAACCCCCTAACACTGGGTTTTACTCGGGAAAAGTCCCGCTCAATTAAACCTTTTCGCTCAGCCTCTTCCAGCCCCTTCTGGATCGCGGTTATCGCGAGTCCGGTTCGCTCGCTGAACTGTTGCAACCCAAATCCATCCTTCAATCGCAAGGCATTGAGCATGTACTCGAATGGGAGATCGGCACGGCTTACCTCCTCCTCTTGTGCCAAGCAATGGCCTGCCAAGGCTTTTTCCATGTAGAGAGTAGGCTCCCTGAAGCGCACTTGACGCACCACCCTGTGCGCAAAAGTGAGCTTGCTGTGCGCGCCAGCACCCAAACCCAGATAGTCACCAAATTTCCAATAATTCAGGTTGTGATCGCACCGATGTCCATCACGCGCATAGGCTGACACCTCGTAGCGGTGCAGACCCGCATCCCCCGTCATTTCTGTGATGAGGTCGAGCATGTCATAGGCCGTGTCTTCCTCGGGAATGACAGGGGGGAACTTGGCGAAGTAGGTGTTGGGTTCGATGGTGAGGTGGTAGATGGAAATATGTGGGGGATTCAGGGCCAGGGCAGTTGCCATGTCCACCTTGAGGTCAGCCAGGGTTTGGCCTGGCAGTGCGTACATGATGTCCAAATTAAAGGTATCAAATGCTTGCGCCGCTTCCTCTACAGCCGCCAGCGCCTGCTTCCGATCATGCACCCGGCCTAGTGCCTGTAAGAAGTCATCATTGAAACTCTGAACGCCGATGGACAAACGGTTCACCCCAGCCCCCCGGAAGGCTTTGAAGCGGTCTTTCTCAAAGGTGCCAGGATTGGCCTCCAGTGTGATTTCACAATCAGGCTCCAACTTTAGGCGAGCTCGCACCCCCCCCAGCAAGCGATCAATCGCCTCGGGCGAGAACAGGCTTGGTGTGCCGCCGCCTATAAAAATGCTGTGGATAGTTCGCCCCCAAACCAGCGGCAAAGAGGCCTCAAGGTCTGCCATCAAGGCATCAATGTAGCGCTGCTCCGGCATTTCAGCCGCGCGCATTTCGTGTGAATTAAAGTCGCAATAAGGACATTTTTTAATGCACCAGGGCAGGTGTATGTAAAGCGACAGGGGCGGCAATGCGGCAAACTGCAAGGCACCCGCCCGCATGTAATGCTGAACATCCTGGGGGGCAGATGCCGCTTGCGCTGTGGAAATGGGTTTGATGGGAATCATATGAAGCTCGCTGCACTACGCCCAACGCTCGCGCATTAGCGCGACCATCGCTTTTGCCGCGCGGCCGCGGTGACTGTTGGCGTTTTTCACATCCGAAGGTAACTGTGCAAAGGTTTTGCCGAACTCTGGGATGTACATGACCGGATCAAAGCCGAACCCCCCGCTGCCCACAGGTTCGCGGGTAATTTCGCCCACCACTCGGCCCACAGCAATCAAAGGCTCGGGGTCTTGGGGCGTTCGCACCGCCACCAAAGTACTGACCAAGGCGGCCCTTCTGTCGTCAACACCTTGCATTTGCTCCAAGAGGGCAAGCACGTTGTTGTCGTCCCCTTTGGGGTAGCCGAACTTGGTTGCGTAATAAGCGGTGTCAACGCCGGGCAAACCGCCAAACGCATCGACGCACAAACCAGCATCGTCCGCCACAGCCGGAAGGCCGCTGAGCGCAGCGGCATGACGTGCCTTTGCCAGCGCGTTTTCAACAAAGGTGTGATGGGGCTCCGCGGCCTCCGGAATACCCAATTCACTTTGGGCCACTAATTCAAAGCCCAAAGGTGCAAACAGGGCGCGCAACTCGGCCAATTTGCCAAGGTTGTTGGATGCCAATACAATTTTCATTAAATAAGGCTTTAGAGCCCACCTGATATGCTTAACCAGCTATTTATTCAATAGCAAATTTTTTTGGATGACGACCAAGTCGCGGATGCCTTTTTCAGCCAAACCTAGCAAAGCATCCATTTCAAGTCGCGTAAAGGCAGCGCCTTCTGCGGTACCCTGCACCTCAATAAAGTGACCAGCCCCCGTCATCACGACATTCATGTCGGTATCGCAGACAGCGTCTTCGGTGTATTCCAAATCAAGCAAGGGCGTGCCCCGAACAATGCCCACAGAGATCGCTGCGACGTGATCACGAATAGGGGATTGGAGCACCTTGCCTTGCAACATCAGTTTATTCACCGCATCTTGTGCCGCGACAAAGGCCCCGGTAATCGCCGCGGTCCGGGTTCCACCATCAGCCTGAATCACGTCACAGTCAAGATGAATGGTGCGCTCTCCCAACTTGGTCAGGTCAAACACGGCCCGGAGTGAGCGGCCAATGAGTCGCTGAATTTCCTGGGTTCGACCGCTTTGCTTGCCTCGCGCGGCCTCGCGGTCATTTCTGGTGTGAGTCGCCCGGGGAAGCATGCCGTACTCGGCGGTGACCCATCCTTCGCCACTGCCTTTCTTATGACCGGGCACTTTTTCTTCGACGGATGCAGTGCACAAGACCTTGGTCGCGCCAAATTCAATCAGCACCGAGCCCTCGGCATGAATGGTGTAGCCGCGCGTGAGTACGACAGGACGAAGCTGGTCAAAAGCTCGGGATTTATCCCTCAAAAAGTTGGTCATCAATAAGTCTCAAAACAATCAGAAACGAATTTTTTCATCACTTGGGGGGTTGAACCGGGTTATTCTCAGACTCGTTTCATTGATCAGAGAGTCAAAATGTCAGTTTACAGTATGACGGGCTATGCCAGCGCCCAACAAAATACCGCCCACAGCAGCGCAGAGCCCGAGTTACGTCCCCAGCTATCCAAGCAGCTTGGGATAGAGATTAGATCCGTCAACAGCCGATTTCTTGATTTGTCATTCAAGCTCCCCGAAGAACTTCGCCAATATGAGCCCGCCTTGAGAGAACTGGTTGTTGGCAGCATCAAAAGGGGGAAAGTTGAGGTTCGAGCCGCCATTGAAACCAACAACAGCAACTCGGTTGCCGACCCCACTCCCCGCTTGCTTCAGCGCATGAACGCCTTGCAAGACAGCATTAAAGCCTGGCTACCCGAGGCCGCTCCTTTGAGCGTGGCCGATGTCATTCGGCTGTCCACTGGTGAGCAGGGTACGGCCGTTGACTGGAAAGAAATCATCCTGCCTTTGGCTGGCGTCGCCGTCAAAGAACTGATTTCTGCCCGCGAGCGTGAAGGCGCTCGATTAGCGGACATGCTGCAAGACCGTCTTGGACAGCTCCGCACCTTAGCCGCCCAAGCGACGCCACTTATACCCCAATTGGTGGCACTACAACGACAGCGCTTCATGGACCGCTGGAAAGAAGCGATGGCATTGACCGAAGGGACATCGCTGCCTGAGGCTGCGCAGGACCGGGCACTGACAGAAGCCACCGCTTTTGCCATTCGTATCGATGTGGCGGAAGAAATCACCCGGCTCGACTCCCACCTCGATGAGATTGAGAGACTCATTAATAAAGGGGGGGAGCTTGGAAAGCGCCTCGATTTTCTAATTCAGGAACTCCACAGGGAGGCCAACACCATGGGCTCAAAGTCTGCAACCCTTGAGCTCACGCATATTTCTGTTGATATGAAAGTGTTGATTGAACAGATGCGAGAACAGGTGCAGAACATAGAATAGAACTCGTTTACCGCTGACTCTATTTTGTTTATGGAATATCCAGGAAATTTATTTGTAGTTGCTGCCCCCAGTGGGGCCGGCAAATCCAGCTTGGTCAAAGCGCTTCTAGAACTTGACTCTCACGTCCAACCGTCGGTATCGCACACAACACGTGCGCCCCGAGGTCAAGAAAAACATGGTCGCGAATACTTCTTTGTATCGGAGCAGGTATTTGACGCCATGGTCAAGGCCGATGCCTTTGTGGAGTGGGCCAATGTTCACAATCATCGGTATGGCACTTCAAAAAAAGCCATTGAAGAACGCATGATCCAAGGGGCCGACGTTATTCTTGAGATTGACTTCCAAGGGGCCATCCAGATCAAGCGTGTCTTTGCCAACGCCATCAGCATTTTTATACTACCCCCCAGCTGGGAAGAGTTACGGTCTCGATTGGAACGTCGAGGCGAAGATTCGCCAGAAGTCATTGAACTTAGGCTGAAAAATGCCGAGTTGGAAGTCGCTCAGGTCCGAGAATTTGACTTCGTTATAATTAATGAGTTGTTTGACCGAGCGCTTTTTGACCTCAAAGCGATTGTTCACTCTCAACGACTCAAGTTTTTGGCGCAGCGTCGCGCCAGAGCTGAAACCTTTAAAGCACTGAATATCCCCTAGTGCGTCCCCTGGTCATTCGGAGAATTTCATGGCTCGTATTACAGTTGAAGACTGCCTTGTGCAGATTCCCAATCGCTTCCAACTGGTGTTGGCGGCCACTTATCGCGCTCGTATGCTGAGCCAAGGCCACATGCCCAAGGTTGAAAGTAAAAATAAACCAGCAGTCACGGCACTGCGCGAGATTGCAGCAGGCAAGGTTGGCCTTGAAATGTTGAAAAAAGTTCCGCTCTGACTCGCACTTAGCGTACAAAAAAGCACCGCTTGCGGTGCTTTTTTACGAGCGAGTGAAAAAGCCTCTTCCTCGCGCTATATTCGGTGGTAATGACCGCTCTCAAATCAAAATCCAGCCAGACGCCCTCCTCCGGTGCCCACCCAGCGGCTGCCAATGCGACCGCCGCAAGTTTTGCACGTCTCATTGAAAAACTCGACTACCTGAGTGCCGCTGACTTGGCGCAGGTTCGCCTGGCCTACCGCTTTGCTGATGAAGCGCACCTAGGCCAAATCCGCAACAGCGGAGAACCTTACATCACCCATCCCATTGCAGTAGCGGCTCAATGCGCTGACTGGAAACTTGACGCCCAGGCCCTGATGGCGGCCCTGCTCCACGATGCACTTGAGGATTGCAGTGTCACAAAAATTGAGCTGATAGAGCACTTTGGCTCCCCGGTTGCAGAACTGGTCGACGGTTTAACCAAACTTGAAAAGTTGCACTTCAACACCAGAGAGGAGAACCAGGCGGAGTCCTTCAGAAAAATGCTGTTGGCTATGGCGAGGGATGTGCGGGTGATTTTGATCAAACTGGCTGATCGAACGCACAATATGCGGACGCTCTCCAACGCGCCGCGAGAGAAATGGGCACGTATTGCCTCTGAAACCCTCGATATTTACGCCCCAATCGCTCACAGATTGGGACTGAATCAAACCTACAGAGAACTCCAAGATCTTTCGTTTGGCCATTTGAGGCCCTGGCGTCATGCCATCTTGTCCAAAGCAGTTGCCAAAGCTCGTGGCCGAAGACGCGACTTGATTCATAAAGTTCAACTTGACGTTGAAGCTGCGTTTAACCAAAGCGCAATGAAAGTCAGAATCGCAGGAAGAGAAAAAACCCTGTACTCCATTTATAAAAAAATGGAAGACAAGCACTTGAGCTTCGCTCAAGTAACCGATATTTACGGCTTCAGAGTGCTGACGCCCAGTGTTATCGATTGCTATACAGCCTTAGGAACTTTGCACCAGCTCTACAAACCAGTGCCGGGCAAATTCAAGGACCATATTGCCATTGGGAAGCTTAATGGCTACCAATCGTTGCACACCACCTTGGTGGGTCCCTCAGGGGTGAATGTTGAATTTCAGGTCCGAACTGAAGCCATGCACCTCGTTGCAGAGTCTGGCGTTGCGGCTCATTGGCTCTACAAAGCAAACACGCATCAAGAACCCAGTAACGGGGAAAGGCTGGGGTCCAAGTGGCTCCAGTCACTTCTGGATATTCAAGATGAAACAAGGGATGCTGCTGAGTTCTGGGAACACGTCAAAGTGGACCTCTTCCCAGATGCCGTCTATGTTTTCACGCCTAAGAGTCAAATAATGTCGATGCCCAGAGGTGCGACAGTGATAGATTTTGCCTACACGATTCACAGCAATGTGGGTGACCATGCGGTAGCCGCCAAAATCAATGGGCAGGCGGTGCCGCTTCGAACCGAGCTGAAAAATGGGGACGTCATAGAAATTGACACGGACAAGGCGGCAACGCCCAATCCGGCTTGGCTCGGATTTGTCAGAACAGCGCGTGCCCGCTCAAAAATACGTCAGCACCTCAAAACACTGGCGCAAACTGATTCGGAGAGCTTGGGTGAAAAAATGCTGGCCCAAGCGCTTCGGGCCGAGGGGATTGATCAGCTGCCTGAAGACAACGAAGACAACCGAATGATTTGGGAGAAATTGCTTCGCTTCAGTGGCAATAAAAATATACCGGAATTGTTGACTGATATTGGACTGGGGAAAAAGATTGCCAGCATCGTCGCCAAACGGCTATTGCCCATGCTCAATGCTGAGGGCACCAAGCCCGATGCACTTCTATTAACCCGTGAGCGCTACACCGCTACAGAGGCCGTAGCGCAGGGC
>CAIMHL010000542.1 GCA_903840825.1 uncultured beta proteobacterium | reverse complement strand
TTGATCTGATCCAGACAAGCATCAAAAACAAAATCAACCCAGGCCAGCAAAGCCTGCTCGCTCAAGTTGCCACGCCCGTCCAGCGCACCCCGGCGCAGACTGTCGGCATCCGCCAGCAAGGCGTAATAGCGGTCGGCACGGCGGGCAAAACCGCGCAACGGCGACCACAAGCCCCCGGTGTAGCCCATAGCGTTCAGCCAGGTGTGGGTATGCAGGCGCATCACCCGGCCATTGCCATCCACAAAAGGGTGAATCCAACCCAGGCGCTGATGCGCAGCCGCTATGGCCACCAAGGCCGCTTCGCCCCGGCGCACCTGGGCATATTCACTGGCCCAGCGCCCAAGAAATTCGGGCACGCTGGCATGGGTGGGGGCCACATGCTGACCCACCTCAACGTCACGCACCCGCCAGGCGCCGGGCACGATAGGCTCGTTTTCAGGCGTGAACAGGTCAGAGGAGGGAAGTTGCCCAAACAGGGTTTGGTGAATGTCTTGCACTGCGTTGGCTGAATAAAGGGCCTGCGCACCGTCAGGCCCTTGGTAGCGCGTCTCCAGTTTTATTTCAGCCTCAATATGCGCCACGGCCAGACGCTGCTTGGCGGCAAGCGTGGCGTCTTGAGAGAAATTTTGCCGCAACGCCTGCTCAATCTCATGCGGGCGCGTGTGCTGCCCCTCAATTCGGTTGGTGTAATACGAATTCATGCTGCGTAACAGGCTGCGCAGCTCGGGTGGAACGCGGGTGCCCGCCAAGGTGGTGGCCAGTCGGGACAGGTCGTGCGCCTTGCTCAGCAGCGGTTCAAGCCGCGCTTCACTGGGCATTAAGGGCTCAAATTGGTGGATTTGCGAATACATGGGGTCTATTTTGCCAACATATTTATATTTGTAAATAATTGATTTGTATAGTTTAAGTATCAATGTTGCCAAATTTTTTGCCAACATTAATGCCGAGTTCTTTAAACTAGGGGTTGGCTGAGCGACCCATTGCCCTTTGCGGCGTTGAGGCCAGCGCGGGTGGCGCAAGGAATTGATAATACCGGCATGCCCCAAGCCTCAATCACCGCCGCTACCCCGCCCGCCATCCTCCTGGCCACCCTCAACGCCAAATACATTCACGCCTCCATGGGGCTGCGCTACCTGCTGGCCAATATGGGGGATTTGAAGCCCCTCACCCAGTTGCGCGAGTTCACCATTGCGCGCAAACCGCAAGAGGTGGTGGATGAATTGCTGGCCGCGCTCGGGGCGCCAGCGCCCGGCGTGGTGCAAATCATCGGCTTTGGCGTGTACATCTGGAATGTCACCCAAACCTGCGAGGTGCTGCGCCTGCTCGAAGCCACGCGGCCCGACATCAAGGTTATTTTGGGCGGTCCCGAGGTCAGCCACGAGGTGGACGAGCAAGACATCGTGCGCCTAGCCGACTTTGTGATCACCGGCTGGGGCGATGTCAGCTTTGCCAAGCTGTGCCGCGCGCTTTTAAACGGCCCCAAGCCTTTGATGAAAGTCATTGCCGGTGAGCAACCGCCGCTCGACACCCTCACCTTGCCTTACGCCGAGTACACCGACACCGACCTGGCGCACCGCCTGCTCTACGTGGAGGCCTCGCGTGGTTGCCCCTTTAAGTGCGAGTTTTGCCTGAGCTCTTTAGACAAAACCGCCTGGGCCTTTGACTTGGATAAATTTTTGGCCGAGATGCAGGGCTTGTACCTGCGCGGTGCCCGCAACTTCAAGTTTGTCGACCGCACCTTCAACCTCAAAATCGACGCCTCCATTCAAATACTGCAGTTTTTTCTGGACCGCTTACCCCCGCCCGGCGATGTGGGAGATGCTGACCCCGCGGGTGCTCTGTTTGTTCACTTTGAGGTCATCCCCGACCAGCTGCCTGACCGCTTAAAAGCCATGATTGCCCGCTTCCCCCCCGGCGTGCTGCAGTTTGAGGTGGGCATTCAAAGCTTTAACGTGGACGTGCAGCAACGAATCTCGCGCAAGCAAGACAATGAAAAAACCAGTGCCAACCTGCATTGGCTGGTCAATGAATCGAACGCCCACCTGCACACCGACCTCATTTTTGGCCTGCCCGGTGAAACGCTGGAGAGCTTTGCCAAGGGCTTTGACCAGCTTTACGCCCTGCGCCCGCACGAGATTCAGCTGGGTATTTTGAAACGCCTGCGCGGCACGCCTATTGCTCGCCACACCGAGGAATACGGCATGGTGTACGAGGCCCACCCGCCCTACACCGTGCTACAAACCCACGCCATTGATGCGCCCACCCTGCAACGCTTCACCCGCTTTGCCCGCTATTGGGATTTGGTCGCCAACTCGGGGCGCTTCAAGCAAACCTATTTGATCTTGCTGGAGGAGGGCGTGGCCTCGCCCTTCAATGCGTTTCTGGATTTTGCCGATTGGCTCTGGCTCACTCAGCAAAAAACCAGCGGCCTCACGCCTGAAATCTTGGTTGATGCCTTGTTTGACTACCTTCAGAACGTTCGCGGCCTGCCTCAAGCCACCGTGCAAGCAGCCTTGCTGGGCGACTACATCGCCAGCGGCGCCCGCGCCAACCCGCAGTCACTCAAAGGCCTGCTGCCCAAGCAGCAAGCCCCCGAGCAATCCCCTAAAACCTTGGCGCAGCGCCAAGAACGGCACCAACCCGCTTAAGCCGTATCCCCCGTAATTGAAAGCGTAGCGCGTCAAACTATCACGTCGCGCTACGCTTGCAGTGACTTGGGGAAATCAGTGCGCTGGATAGTCGAAAATATCTTTATGCAAAATTTACCTTCCTGCCCCCAGTGCACACTGGAAAACACCTACCTTGACGGCGACAACTACATCTGCCCCGACTGCACTTTTGAGTGGCCGGCCACCGCCGCTACCGAAGCAGACGAGGGCAGCAAAGTCATTAAAGACGCCAACGGCAACGTGCTGGTCGATGGTGACGCCGTCATTTTGATCAAAGACCTCAAGGTCAAAGGCTCGTCAACCGTGCTCAAAAAAGGCACCAAAGTCAAAAGCATCAGCCTGGTCGATGGCGACCACGAGGTGGACTGCAAGATGGACGGCGGCAGTTTTATGCTCAAGGCGGAGTTTTTGAAGAAGGCTTGATTAGTATCCATTAATCCATTCATTATGGTTTGATTTAAAAGGGTGGCTTAGCCTGTTGCCATTGGTAACTAGTGCGATTAGACTCTGAAATATCTATTCATAAATCTATTCATAATGAGACCGAAAAACCAAAATTCGCCCGACCAGCTTCTCATGCTGCTGCGCCAGCACCCAGGGGCCAAGGCATCTCAGTTGGCCGAGTGGCTGCAGATCAGCCAGCCCACCCTGAGCCGGCTGCTGGGGGCAGCAGGCGATGCTGTTTTGCCCATCGGGGCTGGGCCGCGCCGCCGCTATTTTGGGCAGCGCCTGCTTCGGGGTTTGCCGGGCAACTTCCCTCTTTATGCGGTCAACCCCGAAGGGCAGGTCAGCACGCAGGGCACCCTCAATCTCACCGCCCCCGAGGGCACCGTGCTGGATGTGGCCGCCCTGGGCTGGCCAGTGGAGGCCGAGTTTGCCGAGGGCGTTTGGCCCGGCTTGCCGTATGTGCTGCAAGACATGCGCCCGCAAGGTTTTTTGGGCCGCAACTTTGCCCGCCATTGGGCGCCAGATTTGGGCGTCTCCCCCAACCCCACTGAGTGGCATGACGACGACGTGCTCCATCTCTTGACGCAGCGCGGCAGCGACACCACGGGAAATTTAATTTTGGGCGACGTGGCCTTGCAGCGCTGGCTGCAAGCCAAAGCCGAGCCATTGGCCATCATCTCAGAGGCGCAAACCGAGCAGGCCTACGCGCAAAAGGCCGACCAAGCCAGTGCGCTGGGCGCCGTGGGCTCTAGCGCAGCGGGCGAGTTTCCCAAATTTACCGCTCTGCGGGCCTTGGCAGGCAGCCTGACGCCCCATGTGATCGTCAAATTTTCAGGGGCAGAGGCCTCGGGCGCCGTGCAACGCTGGGCCGATTTATTGGTCTGCGAACACCTGGCGCTGCAAACCCTGCAAACAAGCCTAGGCGTGGCCAGCGCCCGCAGCCGTTTATTAAGCGCAGGCGGCAGAACCCTGCTTGAAGTCGAGCGCTTTGACCGGCACGGCGATTTTGGCCGCAGCCCCTTGTGCAGCCTGGAAACGCTAGACGCCGCCTTGCTGGGGAAATCAAGCACCGACTGGGGCGTGTTGGCCGAACTGATGCGTGCCCAAGGCTGGGTCAGCGCCGAGACCGTGCAAACCATCCGCCTCATCTGGCAATTTGGCCAACTCATTGGCAACACCGACATGCACAAAGGCAACCTCAGCTTTGTACCCGGCCACCCCATGACCGTGGCCCCGGTGTACGACATGTTGCCCATGCTTTACGCGCCGCTTGCCGGCGGCGAGGTGCCCGCCCCGCGCTATCAGCCCGCCCTCCCGCCTCCGCAGGCCCGAGACACCTGGCTGCAAGCCTGCACCGCCGCCCAAGCCTTCTGGCAAAGCGCCAGCACCGATGCCCGCATCAGCCCCGCGTTTACGCAAGTTTTGCGGGCTAACCTGATTGAGTTGGAACGGGTGCGGGGGATGGCTTGAACGCCGTGCATAAAGCTAGGTTGCAATAGCTTTGGCCGGAAATGCACTTTCGCGCAGAACCTGGCACACCTGAATTTTGTATTCAGAATAAAGCGAGGCCCGCCCCTGCTGCTTGGCCGCCACATGCTCCGGGTGCGTGGCCCAGGCGCGCAAGCCCTCTTCAGAGTCAAACTCCACAATCGTCACCCGCTCGCCATCGGCGGCTACAAAACCTTTGTGCGAAACATAGCCGGGCATTGCTTGTGCCAACTCGCTCATGCGGGCCGCCAAAGCGCCGTAGTCATCTTGCACATCGGGGTTTAAACGGTTGCGGAAAACTGTGACAAACATGGGGAGTCCTTGGTGGGTGGTGGTGATATTTTTCTGTGATGTGCGTACTTTACCGACTCCGCGCTCGCCGGTAAGAGCGGCCTGGGGGTCAGAGCCCAATTTCGTTCTTGGTTGTGCCTTGCCGGAAATAAGGCTGTTCTGAATTGGGATCCGACCCCCAAGCCTGACCTCGGCTCGATCCTCAAACCCAGCCCAAGCCTCAAATCCGTCATCGCGAGCGAAGCGCGGCGATACATGACTTTGATCCGGCCCAAACCCACCCCTTTAAGATAGACCCCATGAACACAAAATCACGTTTCTGGGCTGACCTCACCACGCAAGACTTTGCCCGCCTCTTGGCCAGTGGCGAGGCAGCGCGCACGATTGCCGTGTTGCTCGTGGCGGCTACCGAGCAGCATGGGCCGCACTTGCCGCTCAGTGTGGACACGGTGCTGGTAGATGGCGTTGTGGCGGCGGCTTTGCCGCACCTAGCCAGCGATGTGACGGTGCTCTTTTTGCCCACGCAGGCGGTCGGTTTCAGCCCGGAGCACGCGCGCTTTCCCGGTACGCTCACGCTCAAGACGGAGACGATTGTTCGGCTTTGGACGGACATTGGCGAGTCGGTGGCGGCGGCTGGCATCAAAAAGCTGGTGCTGTTTAACGCGCACGGCGGGCAGGTGAGCGTGATGGACTTGGTAGCGCGAGATCGGAATAGAACACGTCTGAACTCCAG
>CAIMHL010000541.1 GCA_903840825.1 uncultured beta proteobacterium | reverse complement strand
TCCAATAAAGTGCAGGCGAACTCCCTGCTCTTTCAGCTTGGGCACTTCACGGGAAAGCGCCAATGCAAAAAGAGACATCAGACCAGACACTTCTTCAGTAGGACGATTCCAATTTTCAGAGGAAAACGCAAAAACGGTGAGGACGCGAACACCTCGTTGGGCGCAAGCGCTCACACAACGGCGCAAGGCATCGACTCCCTGCTTGTGACCCGCTACTCTGGGAAGAAACCGCTTTGAAGCCCAGCGCCCATTGCCGTCCATGACGATGGCAATGTGGTGCGGCAAGGAGTTAGAAGCAGTCATTTGATGTGCAAAGGACCGGTTTACCTTGACTAAACAGACATGAGGTCTTGTTCTTTGGCGACCACCAGTTGATCAATCACGATGATATGGCGATCCGTTACCTTTTGAATTTCTGTCTCGGTGCGTTTTTGGTCGTCTTCGGAGGCTAGTTTGTCCTTGACTGCTTTTTTAACCGCTTCATTGGCATCACGGCGCAGGTTGCGAATGGCCACTTTGGCGCTTTCGCCTTCATTGCGGACAACCTTGGTGAGCTCTTTGCGACGCTCTTCGGACATGGCGGGCATCGGAACACGAATCAGATCTCCCATTGACGATGGATTGAGTCCTAAATCACTGTCACGAATCGCTTTTTCAATCTTGGCGCCCATGGCTTTTTCCCAAGGCTGAACCGTGATCGTGCGCGAATCCAGCAACGACACATTGGCCACCTGGCTGATAGGCACCATGGAGCCGTAGTAGTCAACCTGAACTGAGTCGAGCAAGGCAGGGTTGGCACGACCCGTGCGAACCTTGGTGAGGTTGTTTTTGAAAGCCACAATGGATTGGTCCATCTTGGTCTCTACCGTGTTTTTAATTTCTGCAATAGGCATTATTTACTCCTCATTGAACTGATGAAATGGCGCTGTTTCAGGCCTTCAATTTTGCCATGTTCAGGCGTAGACCAAGGTCCCTTCGTCTTCTCCCATGACCACGCGCTTGAGCGCGCCGTGCTTGAATATGGAGAAGACCTTGACGGGCAATTTTTGATCACGGCACAAAGCAAAAGCTGTGGCGTCCATGATGCCAAGGTTTTGCGACATGGCCTCGTCAAACGATATTTTGGTGTACCGGGTCGCCAACGGGTCTTTTTTAGGATCCGCCGTATAAACGCCATCAACTTTAGTGGCCTTCAGCACTATCTGTGCCCCGATTTCAGCGCCGCGCAAGGCTGCGGCAGTGTCGGTCGTAAAAAATGGATTTCCAGTACCTGCCGCAAAAATGACGACCTTACCTTCTTCAAGGTATTGGAGTGCTTTTGGGCGAACATAAGGCTCAACGACCTGCTCAATGGCAATAGCCGACATGACACGGGCTATCAATCCCGCTTTATTCATGGCATCGCCCAGCGCCAGGGCATTCATGACGGTGGCAAGCATCCCCATGTAGTCTGCAGTGGCGCGGTCCATACCGACTGAACCACCTGCAACACCACGGAAAATGTTACCCCCACCAATAACTACCGCAACTTCAACGCCCAAGCGGGTCACTTCAGCTACTTCGTCCACCATGCGAACGATGGTGTCGCGGTTGATACCAAACTGGTCATCCCCCATTAAGGCCTCACCTGACAGCTTTAGCAAAATACGCTTGTAGGCTGGTTGGGCGATGGTCATGATGGATTCCTTGGTGTGGTCAATGTAGTTAAGTGTAATTTGGCCTCAGATTGGCGCTGCCAATCTGAGATTTAAAAAGCGGGACGCACATGGCGAGCCCACTTTGTGATTAAGCGCCTTGCTTGGCGGCTGCAATTTGAGCAGCAACTTCAGCAGCGAAATCGTCAACCTTCTTTTCGATGCCTTCCCCCACCACGTACAGTGTGAATGCTTTCACAGTCGTACCAGCGGCTTTAAGCATTTGCTCAACAGTCAACTTGTCGTTCTTGACAAACGACTGGTTGAACAAAGAAACTTCTTTCAGATATTTCTGAACACCACCGTCAATACGCTTGGCGACGATTTCATCTGATTGAACTGGCTTACCGGCAGCCGTTGCAACAGCAGCATCTTCAGCAGCCTTGGCGGCAGCGACCGAGCGCTCACGGGCAACCAACTCAGCAGGCACATCAGCGCTAGACAAAGCCACGGGCTTCATCGCAGCAACGTGCATGGCCACATCTTTGGCAGCTGTTTCGTCACCGGTGTATTCCACGACCACACCGATGCGGGTTCCGTGCAAATAGGCGGCGATCTGGCTGTCAGATGCGAAACGCTTGAAGCGACGGAAGCTCATGTTCTCGCCGATCTTGCCGATCAAACCCTTGCGCACATCTTCCAACGTAGGGCCGAAACCATCTTG
>CAIMHL010000540.1 GCA_903840825.1 uncultured beta proteobacterium | reverse complement strand
TGCCTTGGTCCATTCAGTTCTATACAATTTTTAAAAAAAATTGGTTTAAAAATTTGGTCATTCCACATCAAGGTTTTAAAATTTCAACACTGTCTGATGTTCAGATTAATCAATTGATTAGTCATTTTTCTCACATAAAAACAGGCGAATAGGAGTCCTGCGATGTCACTCAACTCAAACACCAATGAATCTGCAAAGCATTTGGAGGTAGCGGCCTCCCATGATGTTTATATTCATGAGACGCATGTACTTCCCGCTACGATAAAACCGTTGGTGAGTAAACACCAATTGCACGCTCAGTTGCCCTTAGGCGCCTCACACCTCTTGAGGGCCAAGCCTTATATAGATCTCCATCGTGGTGTTCATCACCGTGAATAATTAAATATAAAAATGAGGTAACCAGTGAAAAGTCTTCTCGATGATGCTGATGCGGCCTACAGCCGTGGTGATTATGCAAACGCACTAAGAATATCCAGGCCCTTGGCTACTTTGGACTATGCCGCTGCACAGAACAACCTAGGGTTCATGTATGCAAACGGTCAAGGCGTTACCCTGGATTATGCGCAGGCCTTGAAGTGGTACCGTTTGGCCGCAGCCCAAGCGTACGCTCCGGCTCAATACAACTTGGGTTTTATGTACGCAAATGGTCAGGGCGTTAACCTGGATTATGAAGAGGCGATCAAGTGGTATCACCTGGCTGCTGAGCAAGGCATTGCGGATGTTCAGACCAATCTGGGCTTTATGTACGCCAACGGGCAAGGCGTTATCCAGGATTTTAAAACCGCTTTAAAGTGGTTTTCACTGGCTGCTGAGCAGGGAGATGCAACAGCGCAATTTAATTTGGGCTTTATGTATGCGAAAGGGGAGGGCGTAGAAAAAAGCGAGATCGATGCCTTAAAGTGGTATCAGCTAGCTGCAGAGCAGGGACACGCTTATGCTCAGTTCAACCTTGGCTTTATGCATGCAAGTGGTCTGTATGTTGAGCAAGATTTTGAAGTAGCCCTTAAGTGGTATCTACTGGCTGCGGCTCAAGGGGATGCCTCTGCGCAACATAATTTGGGAGTCATGTTCGCCAATGGCCAAGGTGTTGAACTCGATTATGTGGAGTCCTTGAGGTGGTTCCAGCTCTCGGCGGCACAAGATGATGCTTCAGCGCAATACAACCTTGGTCTCATGAGTGCTGAGGGACTCGGTATGCAGCAGGACTACCTTGAGGCATCGCAGTGGTATGCCTTGGCCGCCGCTCAAGACCATGCCGCTGCCGAATGCGCGTTGGGTGTCATGTATGCCGATGCAATTGGCGTGAAACAAGACTTCGCAGAATCGATTCGGTGGTATCTTTTGGCGGCGAGTCATGGTGATCATGCCGCGCATATAAATCTAGCCCACATGTATACCACTGGTCAAGGTGTTGCGATAAATGTGGAAGAGTCAAGCAAATGGCTTTTGCTTGCGGCACAAGCTGGCGATGGTGCATCCCAGTACGCTGTCGGTGTTATGTACAGTTTGGGTGACGGCCTGCCCAAAGATGTCACGCAAGCGTTGTACTGGTTTGAATTGGCAGCTGCTCAAGGTCACTCGCACGCTCAGCACAATCTGGGTGTTCTATATGCCAACGGAGAAGGCGTTCCGCAAAACCATGAAGAAGCCATGAAATGGTATCTTTTAGCCTCAGCCCAAGGTGACGCCATTGCACAAGCCAGCCTCACAGCCCTGGCAGCCTCGACATCGAATGATCAACATGATCAATCCGATGTGATCACCGCCAATAAGTCTGCAGCAAGTCAAGGCGATGATATTGCCCAATACAACCTTGCCGTCGCTTACGCCAATGGTCTACATGCTGTTCAGGACGATGCAGAAGCGCTCAAATGGTTTAAGTTGAGCGCTGCTCAAGGTGCTGCTGATGCACTTTATGGTTTGGGAGCCATGTTTGCCAAAGGGCGCGGCGTGACGCAAGACTATGCTCAAGTCGTCAACAACTACCATTTGGCTGCTGAAATGGGGCAGGCTCAGGCTCAACTGAACCTTGGGCTTATGTGTTTAACGGGTGAGGGAACACCCATTAATTTCGAAGCTTCAGCGAAATGGCTTGAATTAGCGGCTACCCAGGGTGATTCGTCGGCTCAGTTCAATCTCGGTGTTTTATATGCCAACGGCCAAGGTGTTGTGCAAGATTATGAGCACGCTCTTAAGTGGTACTTGCTGGCTGCAGAAAGCGGTGATGCTATGGCCCAGTTCAATGTCGGCTATATGTATGCCAATGCGCAGGGCACAGCGCTAAATTATCCAGAGGCCGTAAAGTGGTACCGCTTGTCCGCTGAGCAGGGGCAGACCACTGAAATAGCTAATAAAAAAGAATTTACACCCCTTTTAGGGCTTTGACGACTGCAGGTTCACTGATTTTTTTTGGTGGGCATTCAAGCTGAGCTTGTTGGTGCCGATTCAAGTAGTACTTAAATAGACACCTCAATGTCAAGGAACTCTGATGAAACAACTTTTAAATATTGCGCTTGGTTTGGCTATAGCCTGCCTTGCTGGTTGCCAAAGTGGGACTATTTTGCGTTCAACACCCGAAGCGAGCGCTTTAATTTCGCCTATTGTTGAAAAAAGAGAAACCTTGACGGCAACAGGTTATGCCGTGATCAGTGTTCAGAGTCACCGTATTCCGGCCCAACAGCGGCTGATGGCCATTCGTGCCTCCAAGCTTGATGCTTACCGATCGTTAACCGAACAAGTTTACGGCCTTCATTTGGATGCCACTGCTACGGTAGCGGACATGATGGTTCAAAACGACACCTTCCGAAGCCGCGTTGAGGGCGTTATCTACGGCGCAACATTGGTCAGCATCAATCCTGCGGGCGACGATACTTACGAAACCACGTTGACACTGGATAAAGCCATTGTGCAGGACCTGCGAGCGCTTTACCTAGGGCAATTGGTCGCAAAGGCTCGCTAAGTCACGCTAAGGCCCGCATTAGCACATCAATTTTCAGTGAATGATATGAGTATCCGCAGTTTATTTACGTCAAGCGGGGTCATCGTTTGCTTGGCATTTTCAGCGTCCATGCTTGCGCTCTCTGTGGCCCAAGCCCAATCGTCACTTACTTTGGATGAGAAGTTAGCTGCCATACGTCAAGGCTTCGTTAAAGCTGCCATAGAAGGGCCCACCAAAGTACAGTCAACCGTATGGATTGATTCCAACGGGTCCCTTCAAGAAAGTAGTTCATTTCGGACTGGTATGGAGGTTCGTGGCGTAAAAGTACTGTCTTACGCCCGTGATGATCGAGGACAGCCCACCGCTGATATGAGTTGGCAGCCTGAACCGGTGGTGCCAAGTGCTAAGGCTGTGGTTTCTTGTGAAGCCGGAAGTCTCAAGCATGTTGTTGGATTCGAGATAAATTCAGGCGAAGAATGGGGTGTTGACGAAATGTCAGCCCTGCTGATCGCCACCAATTCCTGGGCTCAACAATGGGTGCGTACATCAATCGGCAATGTGCATTGGAAGAAACGTTTGAAAAGCTCCTCCAGTCGAAGTGCTTATGAAAAAGCATTCTTGGGCTCTAGCGCGGACGAAATGCCATGGCGTGCCGATCTAACCCTGCGGCCCTTAACCAAGCGTGCGACCTCAAGCCCGCTGTCAGTTTCAAGTGCCGTTGGAACCCACCTGTCTTCGGATGGGCCTGAGGAGTCCAATATTCAAATGCACTTCACATTGACTGCCCGCAATCAACAGACGCCCACTTACGAGGCCAGTGCTGATTTTGCTTGGCGATTTGAAGCCCAAAAGTGGTCTGCACCCGCGCTTTCCCTTGAATCCCAATATGTGTTGTTGCAGCAAATCAAAACATGGGCGACCGAAGTTAACAAACTTCTGGAATGCGAGTCCGTCATGCCAGAGGTAATTTTCGCCAGTTCAGACAGCCTGCGTATCAATGCAGGTCGGTTCGCGGGACTTCGCGTTGGTGACGAGTTGCTGCTGGCTAACGGAAAGAATTTCATTAAAAAAATTCTTGAACCAGGCGTGGTTTCTGAAAGTGTGATCGCGAAGGTGCAGACAGTCAGCGATCACCATGCCCAGCTACAAATTTCTGCGGGTGCGAAGCCGTCTGTCAAATTGGGGTGGCGTGCATGGACAACCGAGCTGAACCGTTAACTAGGCCCATCCATTCCCTCCAGAAAATCTAAGGAAAATACGTATGGACTATTTCGCTTTCAGTCGTCGCAATCCGTTTGTACTGGCGATGCTCATTTCATCTCTTTTCGGGGGCTTGGCCGTTTCGCCACTGACCGTAAGTGCTGAAAGTGCCCCTGCATTAGCGTCACAAACCTCGTCCTTACCCTTGCGAAGCTACACAACCAAGGCTGGCGATAGGCTGGATCGAATTATCCAAAGCACTATGCCAAATAGCCCCCTGAAAATAGAGGTGCTGAGAAAAGCTTTTATTGACCTCAATCCACTCGCATTTCCTGCTGGAAGTGCGAGCCGAATGCGCAAGGGGGTGGCACTGCAAATACCTGACTACTCCAAATTGCTCGCGTCTCTTGCAGCACCAGCATCTCAAGAACTGGTCCCGAATAAAACAATCAGCGGCCCCATGTCTGGTGACTTTGAAGAGCGCAGACGCTGGGTCCGGTACCCTTGATTACCGGTGCTGACAATGGCTTGGTCGTCGGCCGGGTCAGTTCTGTCTTCACTGAAGGCCGTTTGTCGCTGCCATTGGTTGAAGCACCGATTGCCCGAAGTTTTGGTCTAAAAGACGGCCAGATCATTCAAACAACCGTGCAGGTGCGCGGAGAGCAACTTGGCTTGTTTCTGCGAGGGCGTTTTTTGGATGTGGCGCCACGGCAAGACTGGCAAGCCGGTCAACCATTGTCGTTTCGCGTTGAAGTCAATGCCAATGGTTCTTTGACTCTGCATCCTGTTCCAGTGCTTGCACCTGGAGCGACCTTGGCCATTGCGGTGGCACAGCAGGTGACCAAGCCGGTGCCATCCCGAATTGACAGTTTGTTCTTCAAGCCACCCAGCGCGCCCGACACCCTGTCTCTTTTTCGCCCCGGGGTGATGGATACATTGCTTGCCAACATTCCACGTCCAGACTTGCAGGCTCTATGGCGCGCCATGCAAATCTCCAAGACATCAATAACGCCTGACGTCATCCGGCAAGCCCTGGTTGGAGCGATGGGGACTGAATCCAGCATTGCCAAAGGGAGAGCACCTGTTGCCGCAGACCCGAAGCAACTGATGCACGGACTGCTTTTGGCTTTGACGCAAGATAACGCTGGTCTTGAGGAGAGCAAGATTTCCGCGGGGCAATTGAAACATGTCCTGGATGAGCTTGAGTCAGCCCAGTTGCATGCCGTTCAAGCTCAAACCCAAGGCGCAATGATGTTCAGTATCGTCTTGCCATTTAGGGACGCCGAACCCGTAGAAGTTTCTTTTGAGCGTCAGCCCGGTGAGTCAGGGCAAAAAGAGCAATTAACCGTGAACGTCCATTCTCAAAGCCGTGAATATGGCGAGTTATGGCTAAAAACCAACCTACTTGGGAAAAGTGACGTAGAACTTGTGATGTGGGCTGTTCGTGAAGACGTTGTTAGGCAGGCCCGCGATCTTTCTGGCTTGTTGGGCCTTGAGTTGCAAAAAGCCAGCTTGGTCATGCGGTCATTTCAAGTGATTCACGGCGAACGTCCCTTCAAGCACCCTGAACATGCCCCAACAGGCTGCGGCCATACTTTGGATATGCGGGCATGAACAAGCAGCGTCAGGCCATTGCTCTTGAATATGGTTTGAACCAAGTTCCCATGGTTACGGCCAAAGGGCAGGCTGAGATGGCCGTTAGCATGCTGGAAGAAGCCCGGCATCAAGGCGTCTATGTCACAGAAGATCCCCAGCTGCTGGCCTTGTTGAGTCGGCTAAACGTTGATGATGAAATACCCCCTGAGCTCTACACCGCTGTGTCGGTCATTCTTTCCTGGGTTTATTGGCTCAAGGGAATGCGCCCTGGTGACGAAAAAGAAAGCAAAGGGGAAAGCGATAGTCAGGCGTCGCTGTAGCCCTGCGCCCTTGAAAAACGGGCAACTTGGCCAAGCCGGTTGTAGACTTCAATGGGGCTGGTTGCCTCTTCAATCCGAAGACTTTGTAAAGTTCCGCGTATTGATTCAAGTTTCCGCTCTATCAGCACCTCGTTTCTGCGGTGCAAGTCTCTGCAAACGAGCATTTGAACTCTGAAATCCTGCCATTCCTGTTCGTCTTGCAAAAGTGAGGCAGGGGGTGCTAGGCTGGTGATTTCACTGAGCAACTCTGTCTTGACGGGTTGAAGTTGCTCAAACTGATCCAGCTCCTGCTGGCGCAGCGCTTGGAATTCGAGCTCAAGAATTTGAGCCAACTGGGTGGCCAGCTGTTGAGCCCTGGAAATAGAGGAAGTAGACAAATCAGTCACCAATCATCTGCTCAATGGCAACAAAACTCTCGGCAATACGCCGCGGATCAAGTGGATATTGCCCATTTTGAATGGCTTGTTTGATCGCTTCAACCTTGTTTCGGTCAAAGTCAGGCTCATCTTTCACGCGCTGAGCAACATTGCTCAAGGTCAAAGTATTGCCCTCATGTAGTTTTTGAGGAGCAATTTGGGGCGCCAGACCTGTCGAAGCTTCGCTGACGGCATCAGTCAAGGGCGCAGAGCCAGGTTGCTTGTCAGTCTTGGTCGCTACCGGGCGAGAAAAACCTTCTGGCTGGGCCATACGTCCGTATTGGGAAATGGGGTTGGTCATGATGGACTCTCTTTCTGATGCTACAGAACACTTTTAATAGTAATCATCATTAGTATCGGGTGGTCAGTTTAAAACTTTAGGCCTGACTGAATAAATAGTTCAAATTCCTTTGGCTGCGCTCGGCCCTGTCACCACCCCTGACAAAATACGCCCTGATTCAGGGCTCTTCAAGCGAATCTGTTCTCCCATTTTGCCATCTTGGAGCGCGTCAACCCGAGCTGTGATTGAAAATCCATTGCCCTGCGTGACTGTGAGCAGCACAGATTGTCCTCGCTTAACTAAAACTGCACGTCGTACGTCATGGCTCCTCAAAGGGGTACCGGCAGGCATATCGCGGATGATTTCTGCATTTTCAAGATCACGAATCGATGAAACAGCTTGTGGATCGAGCCCTTGTGCTGAATATTCAATTTCCGACAGCATATCTGCTGTCAATAAAGTGCCACGGCGCAACAACAAGTTGCCGACCACCACCTGCTTGTGGCTAATTTCTTTGGCGTCAGCTACTTTAACGGGCGTAGCCTCCGGCACACTGCTTGCGGGCAACAACCTGATGTACAACTGCCATGGTTTATCAGTTTGGCAGCGAACCCGAACTGTTTCTTTAGATGCAAAGGGTAAATCCATTTCAAGAGGGCGTTGGCAAGCCTGAATTTTCAGGCGCAAATCCATTGGTGCAAAACTAAATGGAGTGCCACCAAGAAGCTGGGTTTTTTTAGCCCACTCGGTCACTTGTGCCTGCATTTGAGCCTGCGTTGTCAGTGGCTCAGAGAATCCAACCGAGCAACCCAACAAAAATAAACCGTTCAGGGCCCATGTCAAGCAGTGTCTACTGAAGCGTCTTAAAGGCATGGGCACATAGTTTGATTGGCACAGCATTTGCATATAAGTTGGTAGGTGTTGATATTTTGACACTTGTTCCTGCCAATGAATAGATGTGCGCAAGAACAATGCCATCAGATGCCGCACCGCTGTGATGCCTTGAAACCCGAGCCAACCTGAGTTAACCCGAGTCAATTATGCTAATAAATGACAAGTCAAACCCCTCCAAGCTGCTTAGTGCTGCAGCTACGCCTGGTGTAAATTTGGCTACCGGGGTGGGAAAGTCTGCAGTCCCCAAAGCCTTTGCTCAAGCGCTCAGTCAAGCTCGCCAATTCGATGGGGGCCGGGCAGATTCGGTGGTCAGGGTACAAAGCGGTGACACCTTAATAGGACTCATCAAAAATCAGGCTGCAGCGCAAGGAGTCGTTGTCAAGCCAGGCCAGGAAATGCAGCTAGCCCAACAGGTCGCTCAAGAAAATAATATCCAAAATCCCAACTGGATTTTCCCTGGTCAACAAATAAGCTTTAATAGACTGAGTCTGCTTGGGCAGGACACGCCGCAGGCCATGGTTGCAAGCATGGCACCAGCAATGCCCGCTGCCGCTGTTGTTGCGTCAGTGGCGCAAACCCCCTTTAACCAGAATTCTAGTCACCCGGTTCTGGAAAAGACGCTGGAGCGCGCAGTTTCCAAGGGGTTCATTCCCGCGCTGGAAAAAAATGCCGTTTACGACAAGATTTTGCAACTAGCAAATACCCATAATTTCAAACCCGATGACTTTGCCCGCATGACGCTCATGGAAAGCGATGGCATGAACCCACGCGCCAGCAATCAGCGCTGTCATGGCATTATTCAATTTTGCGACGGGCCTGCCCGAGGTGCCGCCTCAGCGGGTTACGCCGCAAACCCTCGCGCCATACTGGATTTGAGTGTTCACAAACAGCTAGGGCTCGTTGATAAATACTTTGAGGATGTCGGTCTAAAAAACAAGGGCCCAGCTGGGCTTGAAGACCTTTACCTTTCGGTGCTCAACCCTGCAGCCCGCAATGAAAAAGAGCAG
>CAIMHL010000539.1 GCA_903840825.1 uncultured beta proteobacterium | reverse complement strand
GTGATGCTGGTCAGCCACGACCGCGCCCTGCTGCGCGCCGTGTGCGACGAATTCTGGATGGTCTCGCGCGGCGGCGTGGCCCCTTTTGACGGCGACCTGGACGACTACCAGCGCTACCTGCTCGACGAAGCCAAGCGCCAGCGTGAAGCCACCAAAGAAGCCAGCGCAGCACCCAAAGCCGAGCCTAAGCCGACTGCACCGGCGCCGTCTGCCCAGGCCGTTCCCGCCCCAGCGGCCCAACCAGCCCAGGCCCTGTCATCCTCCGGCAAACCAAACAGCAAGGTCCCCGGCGCCCGCGCCCTGCAACGCCAGCTGGACGAACTCGACACCCGCATGGCCGCCCTGCAGCTTGAGAGCGCCGCCCTGGAGGCCCGCCTGTGCACCGCCCTGCCCCCGCTGGAACTGGCCGAGTTGGGCAAACGCCTGAAGGTGGTCGGCGCAGAGTTGCAGGCGCTCGAGGAGCAATGGCTCAACCTGTCTGAGGCCTTGACCGCCTGAAGACGGATTCCCACTTACACGGAAATGACAAGCGCCTTGAGCACCGGCAGTTGGCTGTCAGGCGCGACCATGAGCACGAGCGCAGATGCCTTGATTGAATCAATGCCAATCAGTTCTGATCGGATTTGTTCAAGAACCAAGTGCTCATCTCGGACTTGCCTTTGACTTTGATGACGCCGCAATGCTCAAGCGAGAACGGCTGGAGCAAAGCTTGGCGCGTAGCGTCACTGATCTGGATGCGACCCGCAGTGCCATGTGACTCCATGCGACTGGCGGTGTTCACCACGTCACCCCAAAGGTCATAGACAAATTTGCTCTTGCCAATCACCCCTGCGACCGCCGCACCGCTGCTGATACCAATTCGGATATTCAGCGGGTGCTGACTGCTCGCGTTGAAGTCTTGAATGGCCACCAGCATGTCCAGCGACATCTTCGCAGCCCGATCGGCATGGTCAGTGACCACCACGGGCAAACCCGCCGCCGCCATATAACAGTCGCCAATAGTTTTGATCTTTTCCAGGCCGCGATGCTCCGCAATATGGTCAAAACGGGTGAAGAGATCGTTCAACACGTCGACCATGACCTCGGGGCTAACGCGTTGCGAAAAGGCTGTAAAACCCACAATGTCAGCAAACAACACGGTGACATTGGCGTAGCTGTCCACTATGGCTTGGTTGAGGTGATCTGCCGTGAGTTTGGAGCGCCCTTTCAGACGCTCTGCAATGGCATGTGGCAACACATTACGCAAAAGCATTTCGGACAGGTCTTGCTCCACCAGCACTTGTTCGTAAAGTTTTTGAGTCTCCAAATTCAACAAACGCACTTGCAGCAGGTTTCGTACCCGTGCCAAAACCTCGGCGATGTCAAAAGGTTTACTCAAAAAGTCCAGGGCACCGGCGTTCAATGCCCGTAGTTTTTCATTGGGCTGGGCGGTGATGACCAGAACCGGGAGGATGCCCCCAGTCTCTATGCCTTTGAGACCCTCCAGCACTTGAAAGCCGTCCATCTCTGGCATGTTCAGATCCAAAAGAATCAGGTC
>CAIMHL010000538.1 GCA_903840825.1 uncultured beta proteobacterium | reverse complement strand
GCTGATGAGTTTGGTTGAGTCGGCCAAACTCAACGGGCACGATGCTTGGGCTTATCTCAAAGATGTATTGACCAAGTTGCCGACCTGGCCGAACTCACGCTTGGAGGAGTTGTTGCCGCATCGCTGGGTGGCGCCTGCTTCTAGCTGACCTGTAACGACTGGGCAAGATGGGTTGGCCGTGCGCTTACCATGCACCTGCACAATACCAGGATGATTACGTGCGCATGTAGTCGGACTTCTGTGAGGAAGCGCGCCCTACTCTGCTCAGCGGTTTTGACTACAGCTTGGCGGATGCGCTTGCGCTGCTAAGGCGCGAGTGCAACATCGAATAATAGGCTGCGGTTATTGCGCCTTCAGGTCAAAAATTCGGGTCATTGCCACCCATTTTTTCCCTGAAGGTGTCCATGGTGTCGGAGTTTGGTAGCGCCACATCAATTGCTCCCACTGAACAATAGCCGGGTTGGCATTGGCCGCCGCTTCCTTGGCCTGGGGATCGAACACTAAATCGTCCACTTCCATGACCATGAACAGGCGCGTCCCCAGTCGGTAAATCTCCATGCTTTGGATACCGCTTTCCCGCAAGTGGTCACGCACTTCAGGCCAAATTTTTTGGTGGGCCTTTTCGTACTCGGCGATGAGCGAGTCGTCGTCTTTTAAGTCCAGGGCAAGGGCATAGCGTTGCATGGGCAGGGTGTGCTCCTAAATTCAGGACAAGGCCCGGTCCAGATGGGTGTAGCCACCGTCCACGAACACCCATTGGCCCGTGGTGTGCGACGACGCATCAGACAGCAAGAACACGCAGGTGCGCGCAATTTCTTCGGCCGTGGTCATTCGGTGGCCCAATGGGATTTTCTGGGTAATGCTGGCAAGCTTTTCTTCCGGGTGCTCAAAGCCTGCGATCCAGCGCGCATAGAGCGGTGTCATGACCTCTGCCGGAATCACGGCATTGACCCTTACCCCCGACTCAAGCAAGTCAGCCGCCCATTCGCGGGTGAGCGACAGTTGCGCTCCCTTGGACGCGCAGTAACCACTGGTGTTGCCTTGCCCGGTGATGGCGGTTTTGGATGAGACGTTAACAATGGCACCACGGCTTTTTTTAAGATGTGGCACGCAGTAATGGGCCATGGTGTAGTAATGAATGAGGTTGCGCTCCAGGGAGCCCACAAACGCTTCGCGCCCCGCGTCGAGACCGATGTTGTCGTTGACACCCGCGTTGTTGACCAAACCATCAATCCGGCCAAACCGGTTCATGACTTGCTGCACCGCCGCTTTGCACGCGGCATCATCTGAGAGCTCGACTTGTACAAACAGATATTCGGTTGGCAGCCCCTTGAGTTGCGAAAGAAATTCAGGCGTCAAGGCACTTTTGCCAAAAATAACGGGGATCGCACCCTCGTGTGATAGCGCAAGGGAAACAGCTGCACCGATGCCGCTGGCGCCACCAGTCACGATGACAACTTTGTCTTTTAAATTCAAATCCATAACGTTACCTAATATTTATGTGAGAAGAGAAGGGCTTGTGAGTTTGTAACAACGCACGGCATTGCCACTCCAGAAAGCAGTTTGTTGAGCCGGGGAAAGCGTAGCGCTGGCCCAAGTTTCGGCCATGTCGTACACCTTGTGATAGGGTGCGGCAAGCTGGCAAACCGGCCAGTCAGAGCCGTACATTATTCGGTCTGGCCCGAACAGGGACAGCGCATCGTCAAAGCAAGCATGGATAAGGTTCACCGCACGGGTCGGCAAAGCCACAGCGTCAGGGCCAAGCGCCTCGGTAACCAGCCCGGAGAGTTTGCACATGACATGGGGCATAGCCGCCAATTCACGCAGGTGTTCACGCCAGATGGCCGCCCTGCCCGTGCCGGGGTGCCAATCGCGCAAAGCAGGCTTACCCACATGATCCAACACAAGCCAATGCTGGTCATGCCGGCCACAAAATGAGATGACACTGGGCAACTGGTGCTCGAACACGAGCACTTCATACACTAACGCATGCTCTTGCAAGGCGCGCACCCCTTGGTTGTTGGCTGGCGCGTTGACCCAGGCGCCCACATCGGGCTCATCCTGCAGGATGTGACGTAAACCCTTGAAGGCAGGGTGCATGCGCCACTGCGCCAGTTTGTGTGGCAGCTCGGCCGAAGCCAGGTCTGCCCAACCTATCACCCCAACGACTTGGGGATATTGCGTGGCAAGGTTCAGCAAAAAATCTGTCTCCTCGACCATCGTGCGGGCCTGCACGGCGACCACAGCATCAACTGCTGCAATGCGCAGATCGTTCGCACAATCGTCAGGCATGCAGTCGCGTTGGAGTGCGGGCATGCCCTTGTTAATCCAAGGAAACTCTGCCGCCTGATAACGCCAGTAGTGCTGATGGGTATCAATTTTCATGGGCGCTGGAAGGTGTACTTCGTGATTGATTCGGGTTTCATTTCAATCGAGAATCCCGTAGCTGCGGGCGACTTATAGGCTGCATTTTTAATGATGCAGGGCTACACAGGCTCCCAAGCGCAAGTCTTGCTGAAGTGTGCATGAAACTTGACCTGGCAATCCAAAGTGTACTAATTTCAAAAATAATTCTCAG
>CAIMHL010000537.1 GCA_903840825.1 uncultured beta proteobacterium | reverse complement strand
TGCATGATCTGCACTTGGGCTGAAGTGTTTAAATGATCAGTTTGAACAAAAAAAGCCACCGAACCCGGTGGCTTTGTTGCGTGTGTGTCTGGCTCAGTTGAGGTGGCTGCGTGACATCGCGGCATTCAAATCGGCCATGATGCGGGGGTCAGCCTTGGCCGATGACCACAAGCGCTCATCAGCGCGACGCTGCGCGATGCGTGCTGACCAGGCATCCAGTGCCTCCACCATGGTTGCGGCAAGTTTGCGGGCAGCGTCGGCAAAGATGGCCACAGCGGCAAAGCCCACCGCCCACAAGGCAAGCCAAGCCAGCATGAGGTGGCCTTCAGCCCATGTGTCCATCAACTGATCAGCCACAACGACCAAGGCGGAAACCATGGCCGCAAGCAACATGGCGCTCAGGCTCTTGGTGCTGTTGAAGCCGCCGCGCACAGCATCGGCTGCAGAAGTCATACGCTCGACACCGGCGTGGCGAGTGGGGAAACTGGGTTGAATAAAAGTGGTCATAGCTTAATCTCTCGGTCTTTGCCTGAAGAAATGTTCTGGCGATGGATGAATATTAGGGTTTACACTAATATTTTTCAAGTTTATATTAGTGATGCCAGCTATTCATGCTGGTGATTGCCAATCTCCATGAACCCTAACCACTTCAAAACCCTTGATTTGAACTTGTTGCGCGTGTTTGACGAAGTGATGTCAGAGCGCAGCCTGACCCGTGCCGCCCACAAGCTGTCCATCACCCAGCCGGCGGTCAGCAACGCGCTGCGCCGGTTTCGAGAGGCCGTGGGCGATGACCTGATCAAGCGAAACGGCCAAGAAATGGTGCCCACGCCTCGGGCGCTGGCACTCTGGCCGGCGGTGCGCGAAGCGCTGCGGCAGCTGCAGTTGGTGCTCACGCCGAGCACCTTTGAGCCTAGCGCCGCTAATACGACCTTTATCTTGACCATGGCGGATGCCACTGCCGCCGAGTTGATGCCGCGTCTGATCGAAGTGCTTGACCAGGAGGCTCCTGGGGTCTCTATTCGCGTGGTGCCCCTAGTAACCCGGGACCCGCGACGGCTGCTCAGTGATGAGGCGGCCGATATGGCTATTGGCTACTTTCCGGCCGCTTTTGCGGACTTGACGGCCCGGGCACAGGCCGGAGAGGCGGTGGCGTTCGCGCATCAGCGCCTTTACAGCGGGGAGTATGTCTGTGTTATGCGCCGTGACCATCCTCTGGCCCAAGTGCCGCTCAGCCTGGACTTGTTTTGCGCGGCCCGCCATTTGTTGGTGAGCTTTTCAGGACGCCCCTTTGGTTTTATTGATGAAGCGCTGTCCCAGTTTGGACGCGACAGGCGTATTGTGCTCACGGTCAACCAGTTTTTCACCGCTGGCAAAGTGGTGGCTAATTCGAATTTGCTCACGGTCTTGCCGCGTCATTTTGTGAATGTAACGGGCATTGCCGACCAACTGGTGCTGCGCGATTTGCCGTTTCCGGTGCCGCCGGTGCATGTGGATGCGCTTTGGCATCATCATGTTCACCGCGAGAGTGCCCACCAGTGGCTGCGCGAAACCATCAAGACCGTGGCACAAACCGCTTTCCTGACCTGAGCTAGCCTTTGGACCGCACAATCAAACCATGAACATACAACTACTGTCCGATTTGCACCTTGAGGTGCACCCCCACTGGGAGGCAACGCCCGCAGCAGGCGCCGATGTGCTGGTGCTGGCAGGGGACGTCGGCTCTTACCAAAGTGGCTCCATGCTGGCCGAAGACGACTTTGGCCTGTCCCGCTTTTCACCCAAGCTAGGTTGGCCAACGCCCGTTTTCTATGTGCCGGGCAACCATGAGTACGATGCACTGGATTTCGATGCCACACACCTTCGGCTGCGTGCGACCTGTGAGCGCCTGGGCATTACTTGGCTGGAGCGCGAGGTAGTGCTTTGGCCTAGTGTCCAAGAGCCATCTGTGCGCTTCATCGGCACCACTTTGTGGACTGATTTCGACGCCTTGGTGCCCACCAGCCTGCCTAAGCAGACCAAAGCGCCCTACGGCATACCGGCACCCGGCTTGCTGACACAGCAACTCAAGGCGCGTGACAAGGCGTTTCGTGCCGCCAACTATTACCTGAAAAAAAACACCAGCCTACGCCAGGGCGAGCCCATGCTGGCCGATGCCCTACGCGACCAAGCCTTGATTTGCCAGGCTTGGTTGACGCAAGCACTGGCCCAGCCCTTCGCGGGGAAAACCGTGGTGGTCACGCACTTTGCCCCCAGTCTGGGCAGCGCCGACCCGCGTTATGGCTTAACGCCGGGGACTGCTGGGTTCTGTAACAACCTGGATCACTTGCTGCCCCAGGCCCAGCTCTGGCTGCACGGTCACCTGCATGCGCCCAGCGATTACACCCGTGCGGGATGTCGTGTGGTGGCTAACCCTTTGGGCTATGCCCGCAAAAATGAACAAAGCCACTTCCACGCAGCCAACTGCATCGCGCTTTAAAGCGGGAATTAGCGGCGGCCATACAGAAGCTTGATGTTGGTCAAGTGTGGCGCGGTGTTCTTGCCTAAACTGGTATTTTTTCAAGGATTCCCTAATGAAGATACTCCTCGCAGTCGATGGCAGCCCGTTCACCAAAAAAATGCTCGCTTATTTGGCAACGCATGACAACTTGTTTGCCAAAGACAACGACTACACCGTGCTCAACGTGCAGCCCGTGCTGCCCCCCAGAGCGCGCGCGGCCGTCGGCAAAGAGGTGGTGAAGACTTATTACCGCGAGGAGGCTGAGAAGGTGTTGGCCCCGGTGACGAAGTTTTTACTGCGTCACGGGATTGATGCCAAGAGCAGCTGGAAGCCCGGCCCCGCTGGTGAAACCATTGCTGCTTTTGCCGACAGCACCGATTTTGACCTGATCATCATGGGCTCTCATGGACACGGCACGCTGGTGAACCTGGTGATGGGGTCTGTGGCCACCAAAGTGCTGGCCAAGTGCAAAGCGCCCGTTCTCCTAGTGCGCTAAGCTGCTATTCAATCAATAGCTACTCAAGCAAGAAAACAGGGGCTATCGGGCGTTAATGCCTTCAAAGCAAGTGCCCAGCACCATCTCGACAATTTGCGCGTCTTGGTAAAGGCCCCCCATTTTCAGGAACTCTAGAACGGGGTCGCAGGCGCGGGCAAAAAAGGTGTACAAAATAGCGATGGCCGGCAAGTCGGGGTTGAGTTGCCCCTTCGCTTGTGCAGACTCAATCCAGCCGCCCAAGCGGTCACTGACCTCCATCAACCCGTCCATGTAATCTTTATTCGCCATGAGTGTGGCGCGCAATGTCGAGTTCTGGCTGGGCAGCGAGGGCATATCCCCGGCCAGCTTGACCTCCAGTGTCCAACGCACCACCGCTTTCAGGTTGTCCAGGGCGGGCGCGTGGTCTGGCAAAGCCTTGATAAAGGCTTGGGCGCGCCGCATCACCAGCACCATGGCGGCAGCGGCCAACTCTTCTTTGCTGGAAAAGTGCTTGTACAGGCTGGCCTTGGCAATCCCCACGTGGGCCGCGACTTCGTCCACGGTCATGGCCTCAAAACCTTTTTCGGCCAACAGTCTATTGACTGTTTGCACAATGGCCTCTTCGCGGGCTTTAAGCATTTGCTGCTTGAATGAAATTTTGGCAATGGGCATGGAGGTCATGTCCATAGTTTAAACAAGGCTTACATATTTAACTTGCAAAGTTTGTTTTATTACCCGATCGTTTATTTTTTGATGGATTCATGGCGCAAGGACCAGGCACTGGCCGACGTTAACGCGCGGGTCAAGCTGTCAAGCACCGCCGACTCCAGGTTCCAGCAATGCCAAAAGAGCTCGACCGGCATCACTTGTTCGGGGGCAATGTTGACCAGTCGACCGCTTTGGAGGTGATCACGAACCTGCAATTCAGGCAGCACACTGGCCCCCCACCCGGCTAAAACAGCCCTGACCTGGCCTTCTGAGCTGGGCACATAAAACTGATTCAGGGCAACGTGCTTGAGCTGCAGCGCCCGCTCCACGAACTCGCACTGCAAATCGTCCTTGCGGTTAAACGCAACAAACGACAGGGCGCGAAAGTTGAGCGGTGACAAGCCCTGCGGACAAAGCCTGGCCGCATAGGCCGGTTCAGCCACAGCGATGTAGTTCATGGCGCCCAATGGCACTTGCTTGCAACTGCGCAAAGCTTGTTTGAGTGTCGTGACGCAGCCCAGCACGCGGCCCTCACGCAACCACTCAATGGTGAAGTCCTGGTCGTCGGTGATGATCTCCAGCCCCACGCCCTGCTTGGCCAATTCACTGAGGGCGGGCAAGGCCCAAGTGGCAATGCTGTCGGCGTTGATGGCAATGGAGATGCGCTCTTCTTCCTGGCCCGCTCCTAGCAAGCCGGGCGACAGGTCTTTGAGATCGCGCTCCAGGTCCGCACGAAGCAGGCGCATTTGCATCGCATGCTTGAGCAAAAAACGCCCTGCAGAGGTTGCTTTCAGAGGACGACTGCGCACGATTAACACCGTGCCGACCTGAACCTCCAGGGAGCGCAGACGCTGCGACACC
>CAIMHL010000536.1 GCA_903840825.1 uncultured beta proteobacterium | reverse complement strand
CGCCGAGGTCATCAAAATTGAGGCGCCAGGCGAGGGCGACCCTTTGCGCAAATGGCGCTTGCTGAAAGACGGCACCTCGGTGTGGTGGCAAGTGCAGTCGCGCAACAAGCGCTCGGTGGCGCTAGATTTGAACCAGGTCGAGGCCCAGGACATCGTGCGCAAACTGGCCGCCGAGTGTGACGTAGTGATTGAGAATTTTCGCCCTGGCGCGCTGGAGGGCTGGGGCCTGGGCCCTGAAGATTTGCAGAAATTAAAGCCCGACCTCATCATGCTGCGCATCAGCGGCTTTGGTCAAACCGGTCCCTACCGGGATCGTCCCGGTTTTGGTGTGGTCGCAGAGGCCATGAGCGGCCTGCGCCACCTCACCGCCGAGCCGGGCCATGTGCCGGTGCGCGTGGGCGTGAGCATTGGCGACACGCTGGCTGCTTTGCATGGCGTGATCGGCATATTGGTGGCGCTGCAACACCGCGCCAAAACCGGTGAAGGCCAAGTGATTGATGTGGCCTTGTACGAGGCTGTCTTCAATTGCATGGAAAGCCTGCTGCCCGAATACAGTGCTTTTGGCGCGGTGCGTGCGCCTGCGGGCAGCGCCCTGCCGGGCATCGCGCCCAGCAACGCCTACCGCTGCTCGGACGGCGGCTACGCCTTGATTGCCGGTAATGGTGACAGCATTTTCAAACGCCTGATGCAAGCGATAGGCCGCACTGATCTGGGCGCGGACCCGGCGCTGGCCGGAAACGCGGGCCGGGTGGCGCGCGTTACCGAGATTGATGCGGCTATTGGCTTGTGGGCGGCCCAACTCACCGTGCCCGAAGTGTTGGCCCAACTAGAGGCTGCTGCGGTGCCCGCCGGGCGCATTTACACCGTGGCCGACATTGTTTGCGACCCGCATTACCAGGCGCGCGGCATGATCGAGCCGGTGGTGATGGACGACGGCAGCACGCTGGCGCTGCCCGGCATCGTGCCCAAGCTCTCAAAAACACCGGGCAGCCACCGCCGCAACGCGCCCCGCTTGGGGCAAGACACCGATGCTGTGTTGGCCGAGATGGGCTTAACGGCTGAGCAAATTAAGGCCCTTCGCGTGCGGGGCATCATTGGAAGCGACAGCCTTTAAGTGTCATTTAAATTTACAAGCATTTGCAAGGCGTTAACACGGCGTAAAGCAAACGCTCGCTAAACCGGGCGAAAATGGGAACTTATGAAAAAACTTATTACCTTAATGGCTGTCATGGCCACCTCCGGCCTGAGCATGGCGCAAGAAGTCGGTCGTGTGGTGTCCAGCATGCCGGTTATTCAACAAATTAGCGTGCCGCGCCAGGTGTGCACCACCGAGCAGGTCACGTCACCGGCCAACAAGTCGGGCGCAGGCGCCTTGATGGGCGCTATTGCGGGTGGGGCTATGGGCAATGCCGTGGGCGGTGGCAACGGCAAAACGGCAGCCACCGTGTTGGGTCTGTTTGGCGGCGCCATTTTGGGTGACAAGATCGAGGGCGCGCCCTTGGCTCAAACGCAGGACGTTCAGCGCTGCACTACCCAGAATTTTTACGAGAACCGCACCGTGGGCTACAACGTGGTCTATGAATTTGCGGGCAAGCAGTATTCGGTGCAACTTCCGAGTGATCCCGGCCCGACGATTGCCTTGCAAATCACCCCGGTGATATCGGGTGTCAAGTCACCCGCCTACCGCACGCAGTAATTCAGGTCAGCAGACTCACCGTCCCCGAGAAGGTTAAAAACGCGGCGGCGGTAGACACCAAAATGATGCGGGCAATGCGCCCGTTGTCCGCGCCAAATCGCTCAGCCAGCAAAGACACATTGCTGGCGCTGGGCAGTGCGGCTACCAACACCATCACTGTCAAGGCAAATTTGCTCAGGGGCACGCCCCAAGCGATGGCCGTGATACCCACCAGTAACACCAGCACGGGGTGCAGCAGCAACTTGATGGCAGCCACGGGCAGGTAGTCGCTCAAGGCGATAGGCGGGTGCTTGTGGGCAGCGGCCAGCATTTGCGATCGTGCCAGCACGGCACCAATCGTGAATAAA
The DNA here is from genome assembly GCA_903840825.1 of uncultured beta proteobacterium. Lineage (GTDB taxonomy): Bacteria > Pseudomonadota > Gammaproteobacteria > Burkholderiales > Burkholderiaceae_C > Rhodoferax. The sequence continues at coordinate 4,748 of CAIMHL010000536.1, read as the reverse complement.
GCCACCGGAGAGGCCGCATCGGCCAGCAAGCCCACGGTTTGCATCACCGGCTTAGGCAGCGTCAAGCTAACGGCCGAAGCCACCGCACCCAACAAAATAGACCACGGCATGGGGTTGAACACCATGCCCTGAAGGGCTTTTTTGGCCGCATGCGAAAAGCCGTGTTCATCCGCCCCGTCAAGGCGCGACAGAGCGATGCACAACGACGTGGTAATCACCATGTCCACCACAATGGTGACGATAGCCGGGCCTGCCGCCTGCGCGCCTAGCAAGGCCACCAGCAGCGGCACGCCCATGAAGCCGGTGTTGGGGAAGGTGGCGACCAAGGCGCCAAAAGAGGCATCGTTCCAGCGGATTCGGCTGTTCAGGCTCACTGCCACGGTTAAAGCCACCATCACCAGCGCACAAAACAGATAGGTGAGGAAAACGCCACCGTCCAGCAACTGCGCCAGCGGGGTGGTGGAGCCAAAGCGGTACAGCATGCAGGGCAGAGCGAAAAACAGCACAAAACTGTTCATGCCAGGAATAGCCTCCAACGGCAGCATGCGACGCTTGGCGGCGATGTAACCACAAAGCACTAAGGCGAAGAAGGGGAACGTGATTAAGAGTATTTGCAGCACGGTGTCTATTGTTACCGCAGTTGGCGGGGGTTCTCTGCGGCATGCAAGACATAAAGAGCCTCACCAGTCCCGTTTTAAATTCTGTCAGCCCGCCCTGCTGCGCTCAAACAAGGGCATGACTTTGGGCAGGTTGAGTTCAATATCACTGATGCGGGTGTTGCCTGACGGGTGGGTGGACAGCCACTGGGGCGGAGCGCCCTTGCTGGCGGCACTCATTTTTTGCCACAAGCTGACCCCGGCACGGGGGTCAAAGCTGGCGCGGGCTGCCAACTCCATGCCCACCAAATCGGCCTCGGATTCATCACTCCGGCTAAATTGCAGCGTCAAAAGTTGAGCGCCGTAGTTAGTCACCATTTGCCCGATCTGTCCCAAGCCCAGCACTTGGCCAATCAAATTAGCACCAATCCCTGTGGCGTTGTTTTTGCCCATGCGCTCGCGGGCATGCTCACGCAAGGCATGGGCAATTTCATGGCCCATGATCATCGCCACCTCGTCGTCGCTGAGCTTGAGTTGATTGAGGATGCCGGTGTAAAAAGCAATTTTGCCGCCGGGCATGCAAAACGCATTAATTTGCGGGCTGCCAATCAGGTTGACCTCCCAGCGCCAGTCGCGCGCGCGGGGGTTCCAGGGGTTAGAGAACGGAATAATTTTGCTGGCAATCGCGCGTAGCCGGCGCACTTGGGTGCTGTCTTTTGGTGCCAGCGCATTCTTGGCGGCCGCCTCCTGCATCATTTTTTGATATTGCTGCCCTGCCGATTGCTCCACGGTATCAGCTGACACCAACTTGCTGAACAGGGAGTTGCCGCCCACCTCCACGCCTTCGCGTGCGATGGCCAGACTTGGCATGGCCAACAGAGCAGCCATGCCTTTGAGCACGGGGCGTCGCTGGGTACAAAGAGGGCAGTGGTGGTGAAAAGTCATGGTGGATGCTCAAAAAAATGCGGGGGTCAGCGCGTATTATTCCCGCATGACCACAAATGCCCCCGAATCCCTACAAATCAAGCCCTCCTGGCTCGCGACCTTCAAGGTTTACCTGGAGCCCCCCACTGTGCGCATGCTGCTGCTGGGTTTCTCTGCAGGCCTGCCTTTGTTGCTGGTACTGGGGACTTTGAGTTTTTGGCTGCGCGAGGCGGGCATTGACCGCACCACGATTGGCTATTTGAGCTGGGTGGGGCTGGCCTATGCTTTTAAATGGGTCTGGGCGCCCTTGGTTGACCGCATGCCGATTCCACTGCTCACCCGTTGGTTGGGGCGCCGGCGCAGTTGGCTGCTGCTGTCGCAAATAGCGGTGATGGGTGGGCTGGTGGCGATGTCGTTCAACGACCCCAAGCTGGCCTTGGAGCCCGTGGTGTGGGGGGCGCTGGCGGTGGCTTTTGGCTCGGCGACACAAGACATTGCGCTGGATGCTTATCGCATCGAGTCGGCCGATACCGACCGCCAAGCCGCGTTGGCTGCGGCGTACCAAACCGGTTACCGCATGGCCATGATCTGGGCGGGCGCCGGGGTGTTGTGGGTGGCGGCTCGGGCCGAGGTGCCTGGCTTGGCCAGTTACCAGCACGCCGCCTGGCAGACGGCTTATCTGGTGATGGCGGCCAGCATGCTGCTGGGCATGCTGACGGTGCTGCTGTCGCCAGAGCCCGCGCACCGCACCTTGGCGCCTTCAAAAAATATGAGGGAGTGGCTGCAAAGCGCCTTGGTCGAACCCTTTGCCGATTTTTTGCGCCGTTACGGACAACAAGCCTTGCTGATTTTGGCGTTGATTGCGATCTACCGGATCAGCGACGTGGTGATGGGCATCATGGCCAACCCGTTTTATGTGGACATGGGCTACACCAAGGACGAGGTGGCGGCGGTGACCAAAATATATGGCGTCATCATGACCTTGGCCGGTGCTTTTGTGGGCGGCGTTTTGTCCATGCGGTTTGGCGTCATGCGCGTGCTGATGCTTGGTGCTGTGCTGAGCGCGGCCAGTAATGTGTTGTTTGCCTGGTTGGGCAGCCGTGGTCATGATGTGCAGGCTTTGATCTTTGTGGTGTCGGCCGACAACCTCTCCAGCGGCATTGCCTCAGCGGCTTTTATTGCATATCTTTCCAGCTTGACAAACCTCAACTACTCCGCCACCCAATACGCGATATTCAGCTCTGTGATGTTACTTGCACCTAAATTTTTAGCAGGGTATTCGGGCCGTTATGTGGACGCTTTTGGTTATCAACATTTTTTCCTTGCCACGGCGCTGCTGGGTGTTCCGGTGTTGTTTTTGGTGTGGGCGGCTTCCCGGGTTAAGGGCGCGCCGGTTACTTCCTAGCGCGCCTTTTCGTGTGCCCTTGGGCGTCTAGCCCCCCTGCCTAGGTCACACGATGTTGCAGTCCGTTAGGTCGCCCCAACGCGCCGAGCCATGGTTAGGCGAAATAGACATCTGGCTGCTGCGCGAAGGCAAGCACCTCAGGCCGTGGGAAAAGTTGGGTGCGCACCCTTGTGTTGAGGGCGGTGTTGCAGGAACGGTCTTTGCCGTCTGGGCGCCCAACGCCCGGCAACTGGCGGTAGTGGGTGATTTCAATGACTGGAATACCGCGACGCATGTGATGCAGCCCCAGAGCGATTGTGGCGCCTGGGTGCTTTTTATACCTGGCGTGGGCGAGGGGGAACTGTACAAGTTTTCTGTTTTAGGGGCTGATGGCCTGCGTCATTTCAAGACCGACCCCTACGCCTTCCGCTCGGAAGGCGGCCCTGGCCATGCGGGCGTGGTGATGGCCCTGCCAGCTCCGGTACCGCCACCCGCCCACCGGGTGCGTGCCAACGCCCTGAGTGCGCCCATCTCCATTTATGAAGTGCATGTGGGCTCATGGCGCAGGCAGCAGGGGCATTGGCCTGATTGGCAGGCGTTGGCCCAGACGCTGGTGCCTTATGTAGTGGACATGGGCTTTACGCATCTGGAGTTGATGCCTATCTCCGAGCACCCGTTTTATGGCTCTTGGGGCTACCAACCCACAGGCTTGTATGCCCCCAGTGCGCGCTACGGCAGCCCCCAAGCTTTTCGTGAATTTATAGCGACCGCTCATGCAGCAGGCTTGCTGGTGCTGTTGGACTGGGTGCCCGCCCATTTTCCTGGGGATATCCATGCGCTGTCGCGTTTTGATGGCACGCCACAGTATGAGCACGCCGACCCCAGGGAAGGTATTCACCGCGACTGGGATACCCTGATTTACAACTACGGTCGCCATGAGGTGCGTAATTTTTTGGTGGGCAATGCGCTCTTTTGGATGGAGCGCTACGGCATAGATGGCCTGCGGGTGGACGCAGTAGCCTCCATGCTCTACCGCGACTACAGCCGCCCCGAGGGCGAATGGATTCCTAACAGCAACGGCGGGCGTGAAAACTACGAAGCGATCCATTTTTTGAGGGAGGTCAACCGGGTCATTGGCGAGGAGGTGCCGGGCGCCATCACGCTGGCCGAAGAATCCACCGCCTTTTCTGGCGTGACCCGTCCGCCCTGGATGGGGGGGCTGGGTTTTAATTTCAAATGGAACCTGGGCTGGATGCACGACACCTTGGCGTATTTCTCCACCGACCCCATCCACCGCAAGCACCACCACGACCTCATCAGCTTTGCGATGGTGTACGCCTACAGCGAGCATTTTGTAATGCCTTTGTCACACGACGAAGTGGTGCATGGCAAGGGCGCCCCTGATTAGCAAGATGTGGGGCGACCCCTGGCAAAAGAAGGCCAACTTGCGGGCCTTGTTTGCCTTCATGTTTGCGCACCCAGGGCGAAAATTGTTGTTCATGGGCAATGAGCTGGCCCAAGCCCATGAGTGGGACTACGACGCTGAACTGGATTGGCAAGGGCTAGCCGACCCGCAACGCGCAGGTGTGCAGCGCTTGGTGCGCGAGCTCAATAGACTCTACCGAAGTCGTCCGGCATTGCATATCCGAGACGACGAGTTTGGTGGTTTTTCATGGTTGGATGTGGAGGACCGGGCCCAGTCCATCTTTAGCTTTGCACGCTTTGGCCTTGCGGGCGATTCACCGGTGGTGGTGGTCTTCAATCTGACACCCGTGGTGCGGCATGGTTACCGTGTGGGTTTGCCGCAGGGCGGCATTTGGCGTGAGCTGCTCAACACGGATGCT
>CAIMHL010000535.1 GCA_903840825.1 uncultured beta proteobacterium | reverse complement strand
GGCTTTGGGCGTGCATGCCATCAGCAAGCCCAAGCAGTTGGCCGGGGCCACGGTGTACCGCGTGCTCATGCCCGACGACCAAGACCTGTGGCTGTGTTTTGACACCTATACCGAAGCGCTGAAAACCGAAATCGTTAAAGCCCACCCCGCCCAGGTCATGCTGCTCAACTCTTGCTTTGTGGGCAAAAAGGCCGACGAGCTGCTGAGTAATTTGCAGCTGGAGCTGGCCAGTCTGAAAATTGGCCTGACCGTCATTTAAGGCCTAACCATGGCCAAGTCAACCCCATCGCAGCCGCCGCTGGTGCAGCTCCCCGCCACTGATCCGTCTTTGTTGGGGGCTTTTCGCCAACTCATCGAGCAGGCCCGTGCCCATGTGGCCACCTGTGGCAAGGGATTCAGCGCACGCAAGCAGTCTCAGTTACACCGGGTGCTTTTGTCGCGAGAGCGGCAAGCCAGGGGTGACGACAACAAAGATAAAAAAAGGGACGGTCAATCATGAAGTTGCAATTTACCCATCAGGATTACCAAAAAAAGGCGGTCGATGCCGTGGTTCAGGTGTTTGCGGGCCAGCCTTTGGCCAACAGTCATTTTTCTCTGGCCATGCAAAACGCCAGCGTGGGCTATGCCGCCGATGGCAGCATTGGCAACGCGCTTCAGCTGTCTGATGCGCAGTTGTTGGCCAATGTGCAGGCGGTGCAAAAGAGCCATGGCTTGGCCGCGTCGACCGAGTTGATCGGGTCGGCGTCTGACGATGGCAAGGAGGCGTTCTGCCCTTTAAATTTGTCGATTGAGATGGAAACCGGCACGGGCAAAACCTATGCCTACATCAAGACGCTGTACGAGTTGAACAAGGTGTACGGCTTCAAGAAGTTTGTGATTGTGGTGCCCAGCGTGGCGATACGCGAGGGCACCATGAAAAACCTGGAGGTCACGCGCAGCCACTTTGCCGCCGACTATGCCAATGTGCCTTGCGTGCCGATTTTGTTTGACAGCGGCAAGCTCAATGATTTGCGCCACTTTGCCCAGAGCGATGCGCTGAGCGTGCTGGTGATCAATATTGACAGTTTTACCAAAGACAACAATAAGATAAACCAAAAGGGTGAGCGGGCGTTTGCGCCCATTGAGTACATCCGGGCGTTGAGCCCGATTGTGGTGGTCGATGAGCCGCAAAACTTTGAGACCGACGTGCGCCGGCGTGCCTTGCAGGACTTGAACCCGCTGTGTACTTTGCGTTATTCGGCCACGCACAAAAACCATTACAACTTGCTGTATTCGCTCAACCCGGTGCAGGCTTACGACCTAGGCTTGGTCAAGCAAATTGAGGTGGACGGGGTGTTGGCCGATGCCGACCACAACCTGGCGTTTATCGAGCTGCTGAGTGTGGACGCCAAAGCCCAGCGCATCACGGCCAAGGTGCGCCTAGATGTGAATGGCAAGGCGGGCGTGCAGCGCAGGGACCTGACGCTCAAGCTGGGCGAGAGTTTGTTCGATAAATCGAATAAGCGTGATGCCTATGCCGATGGCTACACCTTGAACGAAATTCGGGCTGACGCAGGCGGCGAGGAAATCGAGTTTTCGGGCGGGCGGGTTTTGAAATTGCACGAAAAGCAAGGCGGCTTGACCGAGGATGTGATGCGCTTCCAGATTGAGCGCACCGTGGCCAACCACTTTGCCAAGCTCAAAAACCTGCAGCTCATTGGGGTGAAGGTGTTGAGCTTGTTTTTTATAGACAAGGTGGCCAATTACCGCGCATTCGATGCGGCGGGCAATCCGGCGCTGGGCAAGTTTGGGGTGTGGTTTGAGGAGGCATTTAACAAATATACCCACATGCCCAAATACAAGGGCTTGATTCCCTTTACTGCGGCCGAGGTGCACGATGGCTATTTTTCGGGCGATAAAAAAGGCAAGGGGGCCAAAGCCCAAACCCTTTGGGTGGACAGCACCGAGCGGGGTTCAGCCAAGGACGATGACACCTATGCGCTGATCATGAAAGACAAAGAGCGCTTGCTGAGTATGGCGGTTCCCTTGCAATTCATCTTTAGCCATTCGGCGCTGCGCGAGGGTTGGGACAACCCCAATGTGTTTCAGATTTGCACGCTGAATGAAACCGTCAGCATGGTTAAAAAGCG
>CAIMHL010000534.1 GCA_903840825.1 uncultured beta proteobacterium | reverse complement strand
CCCCGGGCAGTTTGGCTTGCACCAAGCTGGCTTGCGGCAGTTGGAGCGCCGACCCCCATGGCAAGGGGGTTTGCGGCAAGGCCGCCAAGGGTTTGGTGCTGCGGGCTGCGTTCATCAGTGCAGGAAATCCGGGCATCAGCAGGCGCACATCGCAGCCCAAGGCCTTGAGCGCGGGTGGCAAGCCTGCAGCCACATCCGCCAGACCCCCCGTTTTCAAAAACGGATACAGCTCGGCACACACAAACAGCACCTTCATACGCCCGTCTTCCCCTTGCCCATCGTCAAAGCCTTGACCATGGCGGCGGTCACCAGCACCACGCCGCTGGGCGTGCGGTGAAACCGCTGGGCGTCTGCTTTGGGATCAAAGCCGATGGTCATGCCTTCAGGCAAATGGCAAGCTTCATCGACCACCACTTTGCGTAAACAGCAGCCCTTCCCAATGTCGGCACCGGGCAAAATAACGGCCTCCTCCACGCTGCTGAACGACTGGATTTTGACCCCCGTAAACAACACCGAGCGCCGCACGGAAGAGCCTGAAACAATGCACCCACCCGCCACCAGCGAATCGACCGCCATACCGCGTCGACCCTCGTCATCAAAGACAAATTTGGCGGGCGGCAAGGTGTCTTGGTAGGTCCATATCGGCCACTCTTGGTCGTATAAATCCAGCTCAGGCACAGTGGCAGTCAAGTCAATATTGGTAGCCCAAAAAGCATCAACCGTTCCTACATCGCGCCAGTAGGCTGGTGCTTGCGGGCTGGTTTTGACGCAAGAACGCCCAAAGGGATGGGACACGGCCTCGCCACGCGCCACCATCGCCGGAATCAGGTCCTGGCCAAAATCGTGGTGTGAATGGGGGTCTTTGAGATCAGCCTCCAATGCGTCATAGAGGTAGTGCGCATCAAACACATAAACCCCCATGCTGGCCAGCGCAAGGCCAGGGGAGCCAGGCATGGCTTTGGGGCAAACTGGTTTTTCTTCAAAACCGGTGATGCGATGCGTCTCATCCACCGTCATCACACCAAAGGCAGACGCCTGCGCCAGCGGGACTTCAATGCACGCCACGGTACACCGGGCGCCACTGGCCACATGGTCTTCAATCAGGCGGGCATAGTCCATTTTGTAGACGTGATCGCCCGCCAAAATTAGCAGGTATTTGGCCCGTTGGCTGCGCAAAATATCAAGGTTTTGAAACACCGCATCGGCCGTTCCCCGGTACCACGACTCTTCATCGACTCGTTGCTGGGCGGGCAGCAGGTCAATGAACTCGTTGAACTCATTGCGCAAAAATGACCAGCCATGCTGGAGGTGACGAAGCAGGCTGTGAGACTTGTATTGCGTCAAGACGCCCATGCGGTGAACACCGGAGTTCAGGCAGTTTGAGAGCACGAAATCAATGATGCGAAACTTGCCGCCAAAAAACACGGCCGGTTTGGCACAGTGCTCGGTCAGGGCATTCAGCCGGGCGCCTCTGCCACCGGCCAAGATGAGGGCAATGGTTTGCCGTACGAGTTGGTGTTGATCACCGTTTCTCATGGGCTACCTTTTAGATGAATGAGGGGCATAAATTCGGAGGGCGCATTGCGCCCATGGGCTTGGGTGAGCTCAGCCAAACGCTGCCCCTCTTTGTGTACTTGGTGCCACTGAAACCGCCACCGCCAGCACCCCTGCGCGCGGCCTGGTGTGTTCATGCGGTGGGCCCCATCTAGCCCCAGCACATCTTGCATAGGAAAAATAACCGTATTGGCCACCGACTGCGACAACGATTGCATCATGGCCCAGTGAATTTCGGACTCGGCCAAAGGGCCTAGGTAAGCGCGGGCCGATTGGCGCTCGGCCGGTGCGGCTGTTTGCCACCAGCCTACGGTGGTGTCGTTGTCATGCGTGCCGGTGTAGGCCACTGTTTGGGCATCAAAATTGTGCGGCAAATAGGAGTTTTCTGAGGTGTCGCCAAACGCAAATTGCATCACCCGCATGCCGGGAAAACCACACGCATGGCGCAGTGCGACCACCTCGGGCGTGATTTGCCCCAGGTCTTCGGCCACAAAGGGCCACCCTTGGCGAGTGCCGCTGGCCAAGGCGTCAAACAAACCTAGGCCCGGCCCCGCACGCCAGTGGCCGGCCTGGGCGGTGGGCTCATGGTCCGGAATTACCCAGTACGACTCAAACCCCCGAAAGTGGTCAAGCCTGACCACATCGACCCATCCAAGCAGGTGGTTCAGTCGGTTTTTCCACCACTCAAATCCATCGGCCTGCATCGCCTCCCAGCGGTACAAGGGGTTGCCCCAGCGCTGGCCTGTGGCGCTGAAATGGTCAGGCGGTACGCCGGCCACTACCCGGGGTTCGCCCCGTTCATCAAGATCGTATTGCTCGGCATTGAGCCAGACATCGGCACTGTGGTTCGCCACAAAAATCGGCGCATCACCCATGATGGCAACGCCGCGCGACTGGGCATAGGTGTGCAGGCGCTGCCACTGCTCGCTGAAGCACCATTGCGTAAAGCTATAAAACTGCAACGACTCAGACAGCAGGTTTGCCGCCTCTGCCAAAGCGGCTGTTTCTCCGCGGGCAAGCGTTGGAGGCCACTGCGTCCAGGGCTCACCATACCGATCTTGCAAGGCCATGAACAGTGCATAGCCTTCCAGCCAAGAGGCCTCTTGGGCCTGGTAGTCGGCCAATCCTTGTGCATCTGCGGGCGAGGCATGATGCAAAAAACCTTGCCAAGCAGCGCGTAAGCACGCTATGCGGTAGGGAGCGACCTGCTCGAAATTGCAGGTCTCCGCCTCAAACTCGGCCTCAGGCTGCGGGGCCAACCAGCCTTTGTCAACCAAAGCGCCAAGATCAATCAACCACGGATTGCCCGCAAAAGTGCAAGGGCTGTCGTAAGGCGAGTTGCCCGCCCCCACGGGCGAGAGCGGCAATATTTGCCAAAAGCTTTGCCGGGCTGATGCCAGCCAATCCACAAAATGATAGGCCTCCACCCCTAGGTCGCCCGACCCATACCGACCCGGCAAGGAGGTGAGGTGCAAGAGCACGCCACTGGTCCGACGCGCCAAAGGATTGTCACCGTGCCACTTCATAGCGCGGCCTTATGAGCATCAACGGGCTGCACCAAACCCACCACCGTGCAAGCAGAGAGCGTCAATGATTGAGTCACCGACAAAGTCCCGGTGGCTGCGGGTGCTGGCACCAGCAAGGCCTGTGCGCTGTCCAACGTACACCACCAGTGACCAGGGGGCAGGGCAAATGAATGTGTTTCAGGGCCAGGGTGAAAGATCAGCATCCAACGCTCAGTGGCCATTACCCCAGCCTCACCCACCTCAATGACGCAGGCAAAACTGCGGTGCAGCGGGCTCTCCCAATCGGCAACACTTAGGGTGGCACCGTCGGCGTTGCGCCAGGCGATGTCCGGACTGCCAGTACCCGTGAAGTAGCGTGCGTGGCGCAGCGCAGGGTGCGCGTGGCGCAGGTGAATGAGGCCGGCAACAAAGTGGGTGAGCGCCTGGTCAGCGTTCGCCCTGTCCAGCCAGGTGGTCTCGTTGTCCTGGCAATAGGCGTTGTTGTTGCCTTGCTGGGAATGCCCCAGCTCATCACTCGCCAACAACTGCGGTACGCCTTGCGCACAAAACAGGGTGGCCAGCAAGGCGCGCTGCCACTGCCCGCGCAGTACCAGCACCGCCGCATCATGCGAGGGGCCTTCCACGCCCGCGTTGGCGCTGAGGTTTTGGCTGTGTCCGTCCTGGCTGTTTTCACCATTGGCCAGGTTGTGTTTCTCGCGGTAGGAGGTCACATCAGCCAGCGTCATGCCATCGTGTGCGGTGATCAGATTAATGCTCGCAAGTGGCCCTCGCCCCTCGTGGGCAAAGTAGTCACTGGAGCCAGTGAGGCGGCGCGCCATCTCGCCGCGCGTGCAGTCATGCCCCAGCCAGTAGGCGCGGGCGGTGTCGCAGAAACGGTCATTCCACTCGCACCAGCCCGCAGGATATTGACCCAGCTGGTAACCCTGCGGCCCCACATCCCAAGGCTCCGACAACAACTTCCCCCCCGACAACACACGGTCTTGCCCGATGGCACTGACCAGACCAGCGCCTGCAGAGAATTGGTAATTAAGCGCTGGGTCACGCCCCAGCGTGGTGGCCAGATCAAAGCGAAAACCATCGACACCAAATGCTTGCACCCACCAGCGCAAACTGTCCATCACCATTTGCAGGGCGCAGGGCTGATTCAGGTTGAAACTATTGCCGCAGCCGCTGAAGTTCAGGGGGGCACCACCCTCGCCTTGCGCATACCAACTGGCATTGTCCAGCCCCCGCCAACTTAAAGTAGGACCCAAGGCATCGCTCTCGGCGCTGTGGTTGAACACCACGTAGAGCACCACCTCAAACCCATGCCTGTGGAGTTGATTCACCATGTGCCGGAACTCGGTGCGAACATCAGCAAACTGCGCGCTGGCGTAGCGCGGCTCAGGCATAAAGTAGCCCAAGGTGTTGTAGCCCCAGTAGTTGCTCAATCCTTTTTTGAGCAACTGCGCCTCCGTGATAAACAACTGGACAGGCAGCAGGCAAATGGTGATCCCTAGGCGCTGAAAATGCGCCAGCATTGGAGTCGAAGCAAGACCTGCGTAGGTGCCGCGCAAGCTGGCGGGCACGTCCGGGTGGCGTTGCGTTAAGCCCTTGACGTGGGCCTCGTAAAGTATGGTTTTGTTGAGTGCTATGCGGGGGCCTGGCGCCAGGGCCGCACCAGCTTTGCGCTCTGCCTCAAGGTCGAGCACCTGGGCTTTGGGGATTCGCGCCGCGTTGTCCTCGGGGTCGGGCTGCACGGCCTCAGAGCGGGTCCACGGTGGCACATAGTCAAACTCCAGCGACAGTGACTGGGTGGGTCCATGGAGTGCACGGGCAAAGGGATCAATCAGTAATTTGGCTGCATTAAATCGCAGCCCCCGATGCGGCTCATACGGACCAAAGGCGCGCAGGCCATAAAGCGGCCCGGCATGCAAACCAGCCATGAACCCGTGCCAGATTCCGTTAGAGCAATGAGGCAAAGGAAAACGACACCTTTCAACCTGCCCACAGGCCTCATATAAGCACACCTCAAGCCGGGTGGCATTGCGCGAAAACACCGCAAAGTTAACCCCTGACTGCCCATCTATGGTTTGGCAACTCGCACCCATCGGCCAAGGCTTGCCGGCTTCACATACCGACAAGGCATCTAGTTGGACGAGCCCGTTCATGACGCGGCTTCCAACTCAAGCCACACCACACCCAGTGGAGGCAACGAAAGTAACACGGAGCAGTCCTGACCCTGCCAATGAATGGGCTGTGCAGGCAGGGCCTTGGGGTTGACCACACCGCTGCCGCCGTAGAGGCCAGCATCCGTGTTGAGCAGCTCACGCCAAATGCCACCCTGTGGCAAACCCATACGGTAACCATGCCGCACCACGGGTGTCAGGTTGCAAACCACCACCGGTGAATCGCCCGTAAGGCCAAAGCGGGCGAAGCTGAAGATGGACTGGGCCCGGTCCTCCACATCCAACCATGAAAAACCACCAAATTCGTCATCCCGACTATGCAAGGCCGGGCGACTTCGGTAGAGTCT
>CAIMHL010000533.1 GCA_903840825.1 uncultured beta proteobacterium | reverse complement strand
TTTTTTAAGAACATTTGAAACACTCCGCTAATTTGAAAAACATCAAGGCTTTGGTAGTCATATTTCGCCATTTAAAAACGAAAAGCAATATATTTGGACATTATGACGCTCTTGATGCAATTTATAACTCATCGACTTGATTTGTGAACGATTTCAGACAGTTTCTCACATTTAATTTTTTTTATGACATTTAACTTAAAATTTCAACACTAACTAAAGTTGATTGTTTTATTTAATTAGAAACGGATATCAAACCGCAGGCTACAAAACGGGCTTAGCGAGGTCTGATGGGGTTGGTGGTGTCAAATCCAGGGCTACAAACAGTGATTTCTGGGCTGGCGTGGTCTCAGTCAATCCGGTCAGCGTTGTTCCGTCGTTTGTCTCAACGCTCTGCTGTTGAATTCTTTTGAGCCGCTCCAGCAGTGCGGTGGGCAAGCCTTCAGCGGTTTGCACCAGGGACAACATGAACTGGCGCTCAATCAGCCCTGACTTGGCCATGCCATAAGCCCGCACGTCATCTTCCAGGTCGGTTTGACCTGTGAGCGCAACGGTGGTGAGGTCATAACAAGGAGGCAATCAGGGTGTCAACTTCGCCACCGGCTTCAAGGCGACCCAGGGTGCAGACGGTGCGTTGGCGGGGTTTGCTTTCTTCGTTGCGAAAGGATTCCGAGTGAAATTTCGGAAAAATGGTGTCGAACTTCTTTTTACCTTACATGAAAATGTTAATTTTTATGTAATTAGCCGCTGGGTGGTGGATGTGCGAGCTCGTTGCGCGGAGTACACTTAAATCGCTTCAATTTCGAAACATTTAACCGTCCGTGAACCTAGGGTAAGTCCATGTATCAGTTTTTTAGGGCGACCCGGGTGTCTGGCTGCGTGCGTGGGCTGGCAATGCTGGCCGCCTTGTTGCTGGGTATGCTCCCTGCTTGGGGGATCAGTGCGACGGAGCCCTTGGCAGGCCGCAAGTGGGTGGCCCAGGCCAGTGGTGCACGGCACTCGCTTGGGGTGGACGCTGCGGGTCAGGTGTGGGCTTGGGGTGACAATAGCAGCGGGCAATTGGGTTTTGGTCACACACGACATGTTACCGAGGTGGCCCAGGTGACCGGCCTCGTGGGGCGAGCCCTTGCGGTGAGCGCGGGCACGCAGCACAGTGCGGCTTTGCTGGCCGATGGCAGCGTTTGGGTTTGGGGTGCCAATAACCGGGGTCAACTGGGTCGCAACCCGATCGACATTTTTAGGGTGCAGAGCACGCCGGTAAAGGTGTCCGGGCTGACGGGTGTGGTGGGCCTGTCGGGGGGCGATGATTTTTTACTGGCCCTGACGGGCAAAAAAACCGTGTTGCGCTGGGGGGCGGGTGATGCCGATCCCCGCCCAGTGACGGGGCTTAAGGTGCTGGTGACCAAGGTCAAACCGACAAAGGCGATACCGGCTCCTACCGAGAAGCCAATACAAAGTGCTTCTACCGTTCTTTCTGCTCTTCCCGTTCGCGTAGTTCCGTCTACCGCTCGCCCTGATCTTGTCGAAGGGCTTCGACAAGCTCAGCCCGAACGGGTGATGGCTCAGCCATCTGCACCCTCCACACCCTCTTCGTCCACACCGGTCGCCGCAACACCCCCTGCCCCTACCTCCGTCAATGTGAGCGGAGTGGTGCGTTTGTCATCCAGGTTTGCCGGGGTGGGGTCTGCTGCCACGGATGAGGCGCTGGCGAATGTGCAGGTGACTGCCGATGGTGCACAGTGTGTACCCACTGACAACCTGGGGCGGTATGTCTGCTCTATGCCGTCCGGCTGGTCTGGGCGGATACGGGTGAGTCGCAACAACTACCAGTTTTCACCCAACACTTTGTCTTTTAGCAATTTGCGCTTCGACGCGGGTCAGCAAAACTTTGCCGCCATTTATGATCCTCGCTGATCCCGACTTTATGACTTCAGTTCCTGCCAGCACGCCTTACAAGATTCTTCGCATTTACCTCAAGGGTGCCTCGGTTGAGGTGCCTCACATGGCGGAGTTGCCCAAGCAGGCGATTTCACCCGATGTGGGTCTGGATATGCAAACCTTGGCCGCGCCCGCTTGGCCAGGGGCCATGGAGTGTGTGTTGCGCGTTTCGCTGCATGCGCGACTGGCGGGGCGCAATGTGTTTTTGATTGAGGTGTCGGTGGCTGGCATTTTTGAGCTGGAGCTGCCCGACATGGCCGAGGCTCATCGATTTGTGCGGCAGGTGGCACCGGCCATTCTGTTTCCGTTTGCCCGCAAGGACTTGGCGAATATGGCTGTTTCAGCCGGGTTTCAGCCGGTTTTGCTGGACCATATAGATTTTGATTCGGTGTTGAATCAGGTGATCCAGTCTCAGCAGGTGGCCCGTTCGTCGCCCGCTCCCATGCGGGTGGATGTGATGGCCGCCAAGCCGTTGGTAGCCGCAAAGCCAGAAGCCGCCGCCTTGCCTGCACGCCTGGACGATGCCCTACCCTTGCTGCCGCCGGCAAGCAAAATAGGCATTGCGAGGCCGGCCTGGCTGCTGGCCGGCGCCTTGGGCTTGGCGCTGGGGGGGTGGTCTCTGTTCTGGGTTTTGGAGCCGATGCGCATAGGTGCGCCGCAGGAGGCGAGCGTGACGCCCGTGGTTGCGTCACCACCCGTCGTGGTGATCCCGGAGCCCACACAGGCGGCAATCAAGATCAGCCGAGCGCGTTTGTCAGAGCAAGCATCGTCCGGGTTCACGCTCGAAATGGGAAGCCTGCCGGTGACGGCACCGCTGGAGGTGCTGGGCAGTATGCCCTCAGACCGGCCATTGTTTGTATTGCTCGCCCCAGGCGGACGCTTACGGGTTTTTTATGGCGTATTTGCAAGTCGCGCCGAAGCCGAGGCGACGGGCGCTACGGTTAAACAGCCGGAGGCAAAGCTGGATCAGCCGATGCTCAACGCGGTGAGGATCGGCGATCTCTAGCTCAGGCTTTGGCCTGGGTCGAGATGCGATCGACCAAGCGGCTCATGTTGGACAGAGAGATGAGGTGGGCATAGATCCAACCGGTTTCGCCTGATTTGAGCAGGTTCACGGCGGCCTTGGCGGTGAGCGCCATCAGCTTGGCTTCGTCAACCACATACAGGCCGTTGAAGAGGAAGGTGCGACCGTCCACCAGGTCCGTCTTGGCCGACATCTCGGTGAACAGGCCCATGTCGTCCAGTTGCTTGGTAAAGGCTTGTGTGCGCTGGGTTTGCGCTTGGTAAGAGTTGAGGAAGTTCAACGCACCGTCGAGGAAAGGGGTGTTGACACCGTCTTTGTCGAACAGGGGTTGGCCCTCGGCGGCATTGAAGGCGGATGAGGCTTCATCAATGCAGACGACGAATTCGTCAGTGCCTTTTTCGGCCAACACAAAGGGGTAACGTCGCACAAAGGCGGGGATGTAGCGAGCGTCCCATGCGCCGTCGGCATTGACATAGAGGTTGTCGTTGTCGCGCAGGCCTAGCAGGGCCACGGGGACTTTGCGGTCGCCCACTTTGGCAAACACAATGGGATACTCTTTGCAGGCTTCGATAAATTCAACGCCTGACAGAGGCACTGAATTGGTTTTTTCGGAAAATGAAAAGTTGGGAACAGAACCAATTTTACTGCTGCGGTGTTGATCGCGGTTAACAGCTACTGGTTTTTCGTAAAACATTACGCTAGTCATTATCAATTCCTTGTGTTTTTAAAAGAGATTGAGCATAACAAAGTTCTATGTCTGCCTTGTATCCTTCCCTGAAGTGAACCCCATCATCAAGACAAACTTGAAGGTAGTTTAAGTTGCACCCCACTTAACACAGCTGGACGGCGCTGCTCGGATTTTTGTATGTAGAATTTTTAGACTCATTCTCCATCCTGACTTCCTGGAACGTGAAAAAATCAATATTGCAACTTCGCTAAAGTACGCAAATTCTCGGCCGTTGTGGTCGGGAAACCGAAGAATTCAAGGTACGCGGGGATTTGCTCGTAGAGCATGCCGGCCCCCACTTGCACATGGCACCCACGGTCTTTGGCGGCTTGCAAAAATGCCGTCATCTCGGTTTTCATCACAACCCCACCCACAAATCCACAGCGGTGGCTCGAGGCCCGGGGCGATGTGTGGGGGCTGCGAGTCGACACCGATGTGATCGAGGATTTTTCTGATCTGTATACCCTCGGTAAAGGCCGTTCGGTGCGAGACATGACAGGGTGTGACCCCACACTTGCCTTGCAGCTAGACTAAAAGGATGAAGACCGTAGATAAACGCGGTCCCAAACTCAATCCAGTCGTTTATAAATAAGTGCCGGACAAGAACTATCCGCAGCCGCTCGTTTTACGCTCGGCGGCTCTATGCCAATTATTTAAATAATCTAAGGAGATCGCTTTGAAAGTGATAGGACTAATAGGCGGGATGAGTTGGGAATCTACTGTGCCCTACTACCGCCAAATTAATGAATACGTCAAGGCGCAACTCGGCGGACTTCACTCGGCAAAAATGATTATTTACAGCTTAGATTTTCAAGAAATTGAGCATCTGCAGCAGCTGGGCCATTGGGTTGAGGCTGGTGCCATGCTGGCCAAGGTAGCGCAGGCGCTTGAATCGGCCGGCGCGGAAATGTTGGTTCTTTGTACCAACACGATGCACAAAGTCGCGCCCGCCATCGAGGCCGCCGTCAGCATTCCGTTGCTGCACATTGCCGACCCAACGGCCTTGGCCATCAAGCAAGCGGGGATTGCCAAGCTTGGCTTGTTGGGCACTCGTTTTACGATGGAGCAAGATTTTTATCGCGCCCGGCTGACGGATCACTTTGGCTTGGAGGTGCTGGTTCCAGATTTGGCTGACCGAGTCACTATTCACCGCACCATCTATGAAGAGCTTTGCCTGGGAAAGATAGAACCCTCGTCGCGCCAGGCATACCGACGCATCATGGCAAAACTTGTATCAGCTGGCGCTCAAGCCATTATTTTGGGGTGTACCGAAATTACGCTTTTAGTCGATCAAACAGACGCTGAAGTGCCGCTTTTTGACACCACCCGCATTCATGCGCTGAAAGCTGCGCAGTGGGCATTAGCCAACGATTGACCACATGAGCCAGCTGACCATCCCCAACAACCAGGCATATCCGCACTATCCCCACAACGCTTAAAAGTAGCAGCCGTTTAGGCGCGTGGCGTCAACCTGATTCGATTGATCGCCACGGCACCACGCCTGCACCCCCTTAAAGCTTGGCGCTCACCCAAGCCATCACGCTGGCCAAGGCGCCTGCCAATTTGGCAGGCTCGGTGCCGCCAGCCATGGCCATGTCGGGCTTGCCGCCGCCTTTGCCGCCCACTTGGCCGGCAATGAAGTTGACCAACTCGCCGGCTTTGACCTTGCCCGTGCTGTCTGGTGTGACCCCAGCGGCGATTTGCACTTTGTCGCCCTCCACGGCGGCCAGCACAATGACGGCGGTTTTCAGCTTGTCTTTGAGCTTGTCCATGGTCTCGCGCAAGGTTTTGGTGTCAGCGCCTTCCAGCATGGCCACCAGCACTTTGACGCCATTGACCTCAACCGCTTGGGTTAGCAACTCATCACCTTGGGCAGACGCCAGTTTGCCTTTAAGGGCGGCAATTTCTTTTTCAAGCGCTTTGACGTGGTCGATCACACTGTTCACACGGTCGCTCACTTCAACCACCGGCGCTTTGAAAGCAGCAGCCACCTGGGCCACGGTGTCTTCCAGGTTTTGCAAATAGGCCAGCGCATTGTGGCCGGTGATGGCCTCAATACGGCGCACGCCCGAGGCGACGCCGCTCTCGGCCACGATCTTGAACAGACCAATATCACCGGTGCGCTGCACATGGGTGCCGCCGCAAAGCTCGCGGCTTTCACCGATATC
>CAIMHL010000532.1 GCA_903840825.1 uncultured beta proteobacterium | reverse complement strand
GGGTTGCCCTGGCCTTCAATGGCGGTGGCCATGCTGGCCAGCGCGGCGTCAATATCAGCCAACTCGGCGTGGTATTCGGGATGTTCGTCAATCCAAAGACTTGCTATTGTTTCAATAGCTTCCATAGGCTGCCCTGCTTGGGACTTGGCATAAACAGCGCAAAAAAATTGGCGAACGTCGGCTTGGGTGGGTGAAAACATAGTGAGCCTGATTGTCGCGCCTGTGCGGCTGCCTGGGTATGGGGTCGTGTTACGCTTTAAAAAATTTATTGCACACTCTGTCTGGCTAAACCGCCAGCCTTGCGCTTAACCAACTCCAGGAGTTGACATGAACCAGGCCTTTATTTGCGACGCCATTCGCACCCCCTTTGGACGCTACGGCGGCTCATTAAGCAGCGTGCGCGCGGACGACTTGGGCGCTGTGCCCCTTCGCGCCCTGATGGCCCGCAACCCGAATGTCGACTGGCAAGCCGTGACCGATGTGATTTATGGCTGCGCCAACCAGGCCGGCGAAGACAATCGCAACGTGGCCCACATGAGCAGCTTGCTGGCGGGTCTGCCCATCGAAGTGCCGGGTGCCACGATCAACCGCTTGTGTGGCTCAGGTTTGGATGCTTTAGGCACTGCAGCCCGCGCCATTCGTGCTGAAGAAGCTACTTTAATGATAGCAGGCGGGGTCGAGAGCATGAGCCGTGCCCCTTTTGTCATGCCCAAGATGGATTCAGCTTTTGGCCGCAATAACGCCGTGTATGACACCACCATCGGCTGGCGCTTTGTCAACAAGCTCATGAAAGCCCAGTATGGGGTGGATTCCATGCCCGAGACCGCTGAAAACGTCGCCACCGAGTTCAACATCAGCCGTGAAGCGCAAGACCTGATGGCCTTCAACAGCCAACTGCGCGCGGTAGCCGCCCAAAAAGCCGGCCACTTGGCGCGCGAAATCATCGGCGTCAGCATTGCCCAGAAAAAGGGCGACGCCCTGATCGTTGACCAGGACGAGCACCCACGCGAAACCTCGCTGGAGACGCTGGCCAAGCTCAAACCCATCGTGCGCCCCGACGGCACAGTAACGGCCGGTAACGCCAGTGGGGTCAACGACGGCGCTTGTGCTTTGCTCTTGGCGGATGAGAAAACAGCCGCCAAAAATGGCCTCACCCCGCGCGCCCGTGTGGTTGGCATGGCCACCGCCGGCGTGGCCCCGCGCATCATGGGCATGGGCCCCGCGCCTGCTACCCAAAAAGTGCTGGCGCTCACAGGCTTGACCTTGGCGCAACTCGACGTGATTGAGCTGAACGAAGCCTTTGCTGCGCAAGGGCTGGCGGTGTTGCGCCAATTGGGCTTGCAAGATGATGACCCCCGCGTGAACGCCTGGGGCGGCGCCATTGCGCTGGGCCACCCGCTGGGTGCCTCGGGTGCGCGCTTGGCCACCACCGCGGTGAATCGCTTGCACGCCACCGGTGGGCGCTACGCGCTGTGCACCATGTGCATTGGCGTGGGGCAGGGTATTGCTTTGATTCTTGAGCGCGTCTAAGCCCGGCGCGGGGTGGATTTTTTGATCACTGACTGGTTTTTTTACGCCGTCACCATCCCGGCGGTGCTGCTACTGGGTATCAGTAAGAGTGGTTTTGGTGCGGGCTTTGGCTCACTGGCCGTGCCCATGATGGCGCTGGCTGTGAGCGTGCCCCAAGCCGCCGCCATTTTGATGCCGGTGTTGCTGGTGATGGATGTGCTGGGGATGGCTGCCTTTCGCAAAGACTTTGACCTGAAATTGCTGAAGTTCCTGATTCCGTTTGGCTTGCTTGGGATCGGGGTGGGCGCCTTGCTTTTCAAAGTGCTCAACCCGCACACCGTCGCCGGCATTGTGGGTGGTTTTACCTTGCTCTTTTTGGCGCAGCGCCTGCTTTTTCCGCCCAAGGTGGACAGCGCACCACCGCCCAAATGGCTGGGTGCCTTGCTCACCGCCACCTCCGGTTTCACCAGCTTTATCGCCCACGCGGGTGGACCGCCGATCACCGCTTATGTGATGCCGCTGCGCCTCTCGCCCCTGAAATACACGGCCACCATGGCCTTCTTTTTCTTCTTTATCAACCTTGCTAAGTGGATTCCTTATGCATGGCTGGGCTTGCTGGATCTGCGCAACATGACTACCTCATTGGTGCTGTTGCCCATCGCGCCTATCGGCGTCTGGGTGGGGGTGCGACTGGCACGGCGCATCAGCCCGGTGCTGTTTTACCGCCTTCTCTACCTGGGTATGTTTTTGACGGGCGTGAAGTTGCTTTGGGATGCCTTTTTGTCACCTAACTGACAAGTCTCTCGCGCTGGCTTCGCTAAAGTGAGTCCATGAAAACATTCCAAACACTCTCCGATCTCACCGCTTTGGTGGGCACAGAAGTCACGGTCAGCGATTGGCTCACCGTGACGCAAGAACAAGTCAACCTCTTTGCACAAGCCACGGGTGACCACCAATGGATCCATGTGGATGTTGAAAAAGCTAAGGCGGGGCCTTTTGGGGGGCCGATCGCGCATGGTTTTTTGACGCTTTCAATGATTCCAAAATTCTTCGAGACGTCTTTGACGATTGTCGAGACCCGCATGGGTGTGAATTACGGGCTCAATAAAGTGCGCTTTACGGCGCCTGTGCCGGTGGGCAGTCGTCTGCGGGCCCGCCTCAAGCTCCTGAAAAGCGAGCCCATTGACAACAATGGCGCGCAAATGACCTGGGAAGTCGCCGTTGAGCGCGAGGGCTCTGTCAAGCCGGTGTGCATCGCCGAGTCACTGGCGCGGCATTACCCCTGAATGGCAGTCGACTTGGGCAACGCGGAAAAACCGTTTTGTCGCCAGGCTTCAAATACTGTCACTGCCACGGCGTTGGATAAGTTAAGGCTGCGCTGGCCTTGAATCATGGGCAGTTTCAAACCTTGATCGGGGGGGAATGAGGCTCGCACTTCGTCTGAAATCCCTTTGGTCTCCGAGCCAAACACCAGCCAGTCGCCGGCTTGAAAGGCGACGTCATAAGGGCTGCGCGTGCCGCGCGTGGTGAGGGCGAAAATTCGGTCCGCTGCGGGTTGCTCTGACTGCAAAAAAGCCTGCCAGTTGGCGTGCCGCTTGAGGGTAGCAAATTCGTGGTAATCCAACCCGGCGCGGCGCATGTGCTTGTCCTCCATTGAGAAGCCCAGCGGTTCGATCAAATGCAGGTGGCAGCCTGTATTGGCCGACAAGCGGATGACGTTGCCCGTGTTGGGTGGAATTTCTGGCTCGACAAGGACAATATGAAACATACCCGCATTGTAAAAGTTACTCTGTGCGCGCCAACACAAGTCCCGTAATATGCGCGGCACCCGCCGCCCGGAGTACGCTGGCAGCGCAAAAGAGCGAGGCGCCGCTGGTCATGACGTCGTCCACCAGGACCAATCGAGCACCTTTGATTTGAGGGGCGTGCAAGGGGTCGACTGCAAAGGCATCTTTTACGCTGCTAAGGCGTTCGTGGCGGTTTAAGGTACTTTGCGGCGGGGTGTCCTTGATTCTCAGCAGCCAGCGCGTGTTTACCTTTTTGTGTGCAATTTTTTGGGCCAATACCAGAGCTTGATTGAATCCCCGCGTCTTAAGACGCTGAGCCGACAAGGGCATGGGCAGCACCCAATCGGCCGCCTCCAAGGCGGGTTCGACCCAGGGCGTACTGTGAAGCAGCAAGCCAAAGGCATCAGCGCGGCCAACCCAGTGCTTGAATTTGTAATCCAAAATCAGATCCGACCAGGGATAGCCGTACGCAACGGCGGCCAGGCAGGCATCCAGAGGGGGGGGATTTTTAAGGCAGGACCCACAGCTGATGATGCCTGAAGGCACTGGCAATGCGCAACGGGTGCAGCGGATTTTGGGTTGAGCAAACCGGCTGACACAGGCTTCGCAGACCGCGTCAGATGGCCAGGCGCGGCATACCAAGCACTGGCTGGGCAGCGTGCGAAGCACCCCTTTAATCAACTCAACAAACATGCAATCAATATACTCTGAGAACTAATTTTTACATCCATGCCCAACCAACGCCCTCCTACCCTAGACCCCGTTGCCGAGCGTCGCTTGCAGCGTCTGCCCGCCGGCCCCTCGCCTTGGTTGCACGAAGAGGTAGCACAGCGCATGGAGGAACGTTTGGAGTGGATCAAGCTCAAGCCGTCAAAGTGGGCGCATTGGGCACCCGTGCGGGGCGGTCTTCAGGCCCACAGCTTGTTGGCTAAGCGCTACCCTGAGTCGGAATGCTTTATGGTGGAGAGTAAGGCTGATAGAGCACAGTACGCTTCAAAATCGATAGCTAAATCTTGGTGGAAGCCCTCTCGCTGGACCGCGTCATCGACCAGCTTTGAGTCACCTGCAGAAGGTGCGGTTCAGTTAGTGTGGGCCAATATGGCCCTGCACATGGCGGCAGACCCTCAGGCTTTGCTGGCCGAGTGGCACCGTGCGTTGGGTGTCGATGGATTCGTCATGTTTTCTTGTCTTGGGCCTGACACGCTCCTCGAATTGCGCAGCCTCTATCAAACCATGGGCTGGCCAGAGCCAGCCCATGAGTTCACCGATATGCACGATTGGGGTGACATGCTAGTGGGTGCAGGTTTTGCAGAGCCCGTGATGGACATGGAGCGCATTACCTTGACCTTTGAGTCGCCAGAGCGCTTGCTGCAAGAATTGCGGGGACTAGGCAGAAACTTGCATATTCAGCGATTTCCTGGTTTGCGTGGGCGCGGTTGGCTAAGCAGCCTGAAGCAAGCCTTGGGCGCTGCCCCAATCCAGCTTACTTTTGAGGTTATTTATGGCCATGCTTTTAAGCCCGCCCCCCGTTTGACGATGCGTTCTGAAACCGTGCTTTCGCTGGCGCAAATGCGTGAAGCTTTGAATCAGCGTAAAAGCTATCCCATTGAACCTTGAGAAGGGGGCTTGACAGTGTTAGTTTTGTGTAAGGGCGTGGGCTACAATCTTGGATTAACTTTCCAACGTACATGTGTAACTTTTACGTGTGTAGGATGCCCAAAGCGCTAGCTTAAAGGTAAGACTTGTGGAAAATATCGCGTTTAAATTAGCAACGGTCCATGGGCTGCGCATTGAGTGGTTCTTGCGCAGAAACTGCGCTTTGACGCCCGTTCAACTGAGTTGGTTTTACCTCTCGTTGTGCCTGTTTTCATTTGTGATTGGTGTAGTCTTCTGGTTTTTGGGTGCCGTTTTTATTTTGCCTTTCGCCACTTTGGAATTGTTGGTAGTAGGTATCTGCTTCTTGGTCTATGCCAGGCATGCTACTGATGGGGAAAGAATTTATCTGGACGGCAGTCGTCTGATTGTCGAACTCGAGAACGCAGGCCGGACGGAGCGAAAAGAATTTCGCAGGGAATGGGTTCGGGTTGAGCCCAGCAAGGGAGATGGATCTTTGATTGAGGTGTCGGGGCAGGGGCTTTCGGTGTTTATAGGGCGTTTTGTGCGCCCAGAATTACGTCCTGTTCTCGCAAAGGAAATTCGGATGGCAGTGCGGTCGCATGACGTTCATGCGCCATTTTGTCAGGTCAACTAAGGTTAATTAAAGGCAATGAAGAAGTGAACATGATGAAGAGCATTTTCAATAAATCGGCTGTGGTGCTAGCAAGTGGTATGGCTTGGGCAGGCTCAGCAGTTTTTACAGCGGCGCACGCCGTCAGTGATTTGGCAGGTGGCCCTGCTGTTAATCAGTTGAACCTTCACCCCGCTGTGACCAAAATTGCAGAAGAGCAAGCTTGGCTCCATTGGTTCATGTTGATTCTCTGCACCGTGATTTTTATTGCCGTGTTCGCGGTGATGTTTTATTCCATCTGGAAGCACCGCAAGTCAGTGGGCCACAAGCCCGCTAATTTCCACGAGTCGGTGACCGTTGAAATCATCTGGACCATTATTCCTTTCATCATCGTGATTTTGATGGCACTGCCTGCGACCAAAGTCGTGGTCGCCATGAAGGACACCACCAGCGCCGACTTGACCGTCAAGGCCACAGGCATGCAGTGGAAATGGGGCTATGACTACATCAAAGGCGAGGGCGAGGGTATTGGCTTTATCTCCGCTCTAGACAGCACCCAGCGTGAAATGTCCAACAACGGCGGCCCCAAGGCTGGCGAAGTGGTTAATGACTATTTGTTAAAGGTTGATCACCCGCTGGTGGTTCCTGTGAACAAGAAAATTCGTATTATTACCACCGCCAATGATGTGATTCACGCGTGGTATGTGCCTTCTTTGGGTGTGCAGCAAGCTGCGATTCCCGGCTTTGTGCGTGATACCTGGTTCCGTGCTGAAAAGACAGGTGATTTCTACGGCCAATGCTCTCAGCTCTGCGGCAAAGAGCACTCTTATATGCCTATCCATGTGAAAGTGGTATCGGCGGAAGACTATGCGGCTTGGGTGGCGGTAGAGAAAAAGGCGCTTGCAGCCAAAGCAGATGATCCTTCCAAAGTTTGGACAGTGCAGGACATCACGGCCCGGGGCGAGAAGGTTTACGCGACCAATTGCGCTGCTTGCCACCAAGCCAACGGCAAGGGTGCTGGTCCGATCAAGCCGCTTGATGGCGCAGCGGTTGTGCTCAACGCCGACCACAAACTACAGATTGATGTGTTGTTGAATGGTCAAAATAACCTGACCATGCCCGCTTGGAAGCAACTCAGCGATACTGATCTGGCTGCTGTGATCACGTACACCAAAAACGCGTGGTCCAACAAAACCGGTCAACTGGTTCAGCCCGCTGAAGTTGCTGCTGCCCGTAAATAAGCGCCCCAAAGAATACTAGTATTGAGAAGGAAATCAGAATGAGTGCCGTTCTAGACCATCACGCCCATGACGATCATCATGACCACCACGCCCCTACAGGCTGGCGCCGTTGGGTGTTTGCTACCAACCACAAAGACATAGGTACTTTGTATCTGTTGTTTAGTTTCAGCATGCTGATGATCGGCGGCGTGTTGGCGCTGGGAATTCGTGCTGAGTTGTTTCAGCCAGGTTTGCAATTTATCAATCCTGAGTTGTTCAATCAACTCACAACCATGCACGGTTTGATCATGGTGTTTGGTGCCATCATGCCGGCGTTTGTGGGCTTTGCCAACTGGATGATTCCGTTGCAAATTGGTGCCAGCGATATGGCTTTTGCCCGCATGAATAACTTCAGCTTTTGGTTGATGATTCCTGCCGCTCTTCTGCTCTCCACTTCTTTCTTTATGCCCGGCGGTGCCCCTGCCGCTGGCTGGACGCTTTATGCGCCGCTGACCCTCCAAATGGGCCCCAGCATGGACACCGGTATTTTTGCGCTTCACTTGTTGGGGGCTTCCTCCATCATGGGTTCCATCAACATCATCGTCACCATCCTGAACATGCGTGCGCCTGGCATGACGCTCATGAAGATGCCTATGTTCTGCTGGACTTGGTTGATTACAGCTTACTTGTTGATTGCCGTGATGCCCGTGTTGGCCGGTGCCATCACCATGACTTTGACTGATCGCCACTTTGGTACCAGTTTCTTCAACCCAGCAGGCGGTGGTGATCCTGTGATGTACCAGCACATTTTCTGGTTCTTCGGTCACCCTGAGGTGTACATCATGATTTTGCCGGCCTTCGGCATCATCAGCCAGATCGTGCCAGCGTTTGCCCGCAAGAAACTCTTCGGCTACGCCTCCATGGTTTATGCAACCTCCAGTATTGCCATTTTGAGTTTCATTGTGTGGGCTCACCACATGTTTACCTCCGGCATGCCAGTGACAGGTCAGTTGTTTTTCATGTACGCCACCATGCTGATTGCTGTGCCTACAGCGGTCAAAATCTTCAACTGGATTGCAACGATGTGGCAAGGGTCCATGACCTTTGAGACCCCGATGTTGTTTGCCGTGGGATTCATCTTTGTGTTTACCCTGGGCGGTTTCACGGGGCTGATATTGGCGATGGCGCCTATCGATATTCAACTTCACGACACCTACTATGTAGTTGCCCACTTCCACTATGTGCTGGTGGCCGGTTCTCTCTATGCCATGTTTGCCGGTTACTACTACTGGAGCCCCAAGTGGACTGGTGTCATGTACAACGAAACGCGTGGCAAGATTCACTTCTGGTGGTCACTGATTGCGTTCAACGTGACTTTCTTCCCGATGCACTTCTTGGGTTTGGCGGGAATGCCTCGTCGTTACGCTGACTACCCCATGCAGTTTGCTGACTTCAACGCAATCGCGTCCATCGGCGGTTTCATGTTTGGCTTTGCCCAGGTTTACTTCTTTGTGTTCATCGTGATTCCTTCCATGCGTGGCAAGGGCGAAAAAGCAGGTCAGAAGCCTTGGGAAGCCGCAGAAGGCCTGGAGTGGGAAGTGCCGTCGCCAGCCCCTTTCCATACCTTTGAGACACCCCCCAAGCTGAATGCTGCAGCGAATCAGATCGTTGCTTAATCTAGACAGGCAAAGCCATCTATGACACCCGATCAAAAGAAAGCCAACATCAGAACCGGATTGATTCTGGGGTCCGTGGCTGTCGCGTTTTTTATTGGCTTCATGGTCAAGATGTTTTTGGAAGGCCGCTAGGGTATGAACCTTCGCCATGAAAACGTCCGGATGGTGGGGAAGTTGGCTGTGATTACGGTCGGCATGTTTGTTTTTGGCTATGCGCTGGTGCCGTTGTACAAGTCAATCTGTGAAATGACGGGTATCAATATTCTGGCGATGGGCGATCGCAACATTCCTGGTGCTACCTCTAGCGCGCCTGCCAATACGCAGGTCGATACGAGCCGTTTGATCACCGTTGAGTTTGATGCAAATAGCCGAGGCCCGTGGGAGTTCAAGCCGGCTCAGCGTTCAGTTCAGGTTCATCCGGGCGAAATGGCAACGGTGATGTACGAATTTAAAAACGTACAAAACCGGACCATTGCGGCGCAAGCCATTCCCAGTTACGCGCCCCAGCAGGCGGCTGCCCACTTTAATAAGTTGGAATGCTTTTGTTTCAACCAGTACACCTTGTTGCCGGGTGAGAAAAAATCCTGGCCCGTTGTGTTTGTGATTGATCCCAAGCTTTCCAAGGATGTGAAGACCATCACGCTTTCTTACACCTTCTTTGAGGTGGGCGGAAAGACACCCTCGGCACCGCTTGTCTCTCTGGATAAACAAGTTTCCGCAGAGGCTGGGTCATGAGTGGCGGTCATGAAGTCGGAAAAAAATATTCATTTGTCCAATCCATCAAGATGGTGGCTTGGTCTTTTTTAGGTATCAGGCGAAACAGTGGCTTTCAGGATGACATGGCTAAAGTTAGCCCATTTCATGTCATTGCGGTAGGCATCGCGGGTGCATTTATTTTTGTCGTTGGTTTGATAGTTCTGGTGAATTGGGTGGTTGCCAAGTAAGGCAGCGCTCAGCATCAGAGAAAATGATTTAAGAGTATCGGAAGGAATGGAGCTGAAATGAGTTCAACAACCCACGGAACAACACCGTATTATTTTGTACCTGGCCCCTCGCGTCATCCCGCGATGGCTGCACTGGGATTGTTCTTTGTTATTCTTGGCGCTGGTCAATGGATTAACGGTGCAGATTGGGGAAAGTATGCCCTCGCCTTTGGATTGGTCTTCTTTTTGGGTGTTCTATTCCAGTGGTTCAGCGAGTCTGTCAGCGAGAGCGAAGCAGGTCAGTACGGTCGCAAAATTGACTTGTCCTTCCGCTGGAGCATGAGTTGGTTTATCTTTTCTGAAGTGATGTTCTTTGGTGCTTTTTTTACGGCACTCTGGTGGGCTCGTGAGCACTCGGTGCCATCACTGGGAAGTCTAGAGAATGCCCTGATATGGCCTGACTTCAAAGCCGTGTGGCCAAGTCTCGCAGCAGGTGTCACTGGTTCTCCTGCTGGCATCGTCGAGCCGTTCACGACCATGACGCCTTTTTGGCTTCCCACGATCAACACAGCTCTGTTGTTGAGTTCAGGGGTTACATTGACTGTTGCGCATCATGCCTTGATCAGCAATAACCGATCCAAAACCATCGCATTCATGTGGATGACGGTTGTGTTGGGTTTTGTGTTCCTGATTGTTCAGGGTTATGAGTACTACCATGCTTACACCGACTTGAATTTGAAGCTGACTTCAGGCATTTTCGGCTCAACATTTTTCATGTTGACAGGGTTTCACGGCTTCCACGTTTTCATCGGCATGTTGATGCTTTTGTTCATTACCCTGCGCTTGCAAAAGGGCCATTTTTCAGCTGACCGTCATTTCGGTTTTGAGGGTGCGGCTTGGTATTGGCACTTCGTTGATGTTGTATGGCTTGGACTTTATGTGTTGGTCTACTGGATGTAATTGACACTTCAAGCGTTAAAAAGGCACCCTTGGGTGCCTTTTTAACTGAAAGCGCAGATGGTGTTTATTGACCTGACTTAATGCCTGTCGGCTGGATGTAGCCCAGTTTCCAGGCGAGCAGAATACTCGTAAAAAGCAATATTGAAATGGCAACACGCAGCCCCAAGGCAAAGGCCATCTTTTGACCGCGTGTTTTACCGTTGCTGCTGCTCCTCATCATAAAAAAGAGCGCTGTGGCCAAACTTGCGGTGATGCCGATAAATGCAACAATGACTAAATATTTCATGATGGAGATTATCTTTTGAGTTTACGATTCAAGTTCTGGATGGTCACAATAGCCGCCTTAATGGCAGTTGTCGTGACGGTTTCACTGGGTCGCTGGCAACTTTCGCGTGCAGATCAAAAAGAAGCTTATCAGGCATTAACCGAATCTCAGGCGCGCCTTAGTCCCTTGGACGCGAAAGCCCTGTTGGCCGAGCCTGATCAGTTGTCATTGGTTCACCGGAATATTGTTTTGCGTGGACGTTGGTTGGTTGGTCACACCGTTTACCTCGATAACCGACAGATGAACGACAAGGTAGGTCAATTCGTGCTCACACCTTTTCAGATTGAAGGGACCGCTTCTGTGGTTCTGGTTCAAAGAGGCTGGGTAGCACGCAATTTTCTAGACCGTATGCAAGTTACTCCGATCAGTACACCCGGCGGCGTAGTCGAACTGAAGGGCCGAATTGCCCCGCCACCCTCCAAGTTATACGAACTCGGCCACGCTGAGAAAACAGTGTTGCGGCAAAATATTGACTTGACAAGTTTCAGTGCAGAAATCAATCTGCCTTTGCTTTCAGTCTCAGTACAACAATCGGGCGCAGCCAGTGATGGCTTGCTCCGCGAATGGCATCAGGTGGCCTCGGGTGTTGAAAAACATTACGGCTACGCTTTTCAATGGTTTGCGCTTAGCGCGCTTATTTCAATTCTTTATGTCTGGTTTCAAATTGTTAGACGTTTCAAACAACCGCGACAAGTCTGAAGACGCCGCAACCAAGGGCACTGCAGACCATCCTTTGGGAATGACCGTACACAACTTGCCCTCGGCGACGGTGGATGCCCAGGCGCGTCAAACCGGTGGCCGCTGGAAGATGCTGGCTGTCCTTTTGGTGTGCGCAGCCCCTGTTGTTGCTTCCTACTTTATGTATTACGTGGTTCGCCCAGAGGGACGCCGTAATTTTGGCGAGCTGATTAGCCCCCAAAAACCGTTTCCTGATTTGACAGCCCAGTCACTTGATGGCCGTGCCATCAAGCTCAAGTCTTTGAAAGATCAGTGGTTGCTCCTGAGCATCGCCGGCGGTGAATGTAACGAAGCCTGCGAGCGTCGTCTTTACTTGCAGCGACAGTTGATTGAAGGTATGGGCAAAGAAAAAGACCGTGTTGAATGGATTTGGCTGATACAAGACGAGGCGGCTGTGCCCACAAAAATATTGCCCGGTTTGAAAGAGGCGACCATATTGCGCATGCCATTGAGTGAGCTCTCCAACTGGCTAGCGCCCGCTGCAGGCGGCAAGATCAGCGACCACCTGTATCTGGTCGATCCCATGGGTAACTTGATGATGCGTTTCCCTGCGGACCTCGATTTGGCCAACGCCGGCAAGGCCAAAAAAGACTTGGAGCGACTGCTTCGTGCCTCCTCTTCTTGGGATCAGGCCGGGCGTGATCCTGCCCGCGTCTCTAGCCAGTAGGGTCTACCGTGAGTTCACTTTATAACTTGTCACCCCTGGCAAATCTGATGCTGATGGGAGTTCTGCTGGCACTAGGCCCCTTGG
>CAIMHL010000531.1 GCA_903840825.1 uncultured beta proteobacterium | reverse complement strand
GACTTGCCTGTGATCATGGTGACCGGTCACGGCGATGTGGTCATGGCAGTGACGGCCATGCGCAGCGGCGCCTACGATTTCATCGAAAAACCGTTTGCGGCCGACCGCCTGCTCGGCAGTTGCCTGCGCGCCCAGGAAAAACGGCAACTGGTGCTAGAAAACCGGCGTTTGAAAAAAACCTGGGCGGCGCATCCGTCCATGCCCGAACTGATAGGCCAGTCGCCTACCATAGAAAAGCTGCGCAAGTTCATCCAGAACATCGGACCCTCGCACGCCGATGTCTTGATCCACGGCGCCACCGGCAGCGGCAAAGAAGTGGTGGCGCGCCAGCTCCATCTGGCCAGCACACGTAAGGGCGAGTTTGTCGCCATCAACTGTGCGGCCTTGCCGGAGTCGATGTTTGAGAGCGAGATATTTGGCTATGAAGCCGGCGCCTTTACCGGGGCCCAAAAGCGGCGCATCGGCAAGCTTGAATACGCGCAGGGAGGCACCGTTTTTCTCGACGAAATTGAGAGCATGCCGCTGGCGCTGCAAGTCAAACTGTTGCGCGTGTTGCAAGAGCGCCAGCTGGAGCGGCTGGGCGGCAACGTCACGGTGACGCTCGATTGCCGGGTGATAGCGGCGACCAAGATCGATTTGCTGGAATTGAGCCGGCAAGGAAAATTCCGTGAAGACCTGTATTACCGCCTTGGCGTTGTCAGCGTGGCCTTGCCCCGTTTGAATGAGCGACGGGCGGATATTCCCTTGCTGCTGGCGCATTTGTGCAGCGCGCGGCCCTGCGCTACCAAAAACCCGTGCCCGTTTGGAGTTCAACCGAGCTGGCCCAGTGGCAGCAGCGCGACTGGCCCGGCAACGTGCGTGAGCTGCGCAACTTTGCCGACCAATTGGTGCTGGGTGTGGCCGATTTGGGCTCCGGTGAGGTTTCCGCCTTGGCCACAGCGCGGGCGGACGGGGGGGGCCTGCCCGTCTGCGTGGAGCGTTACGAAGCCTCACTGATTGAGGCGGCCCTGCGCGCTGCCGACAACAACGTAGCGCTGGCAGCCGAGGCCCTGGGTATTCCGAAAAAGACGCTCTACGACAAGCTGAAAAAATACCAAATCGTGGTGAGCCGCGCCTAACCTCCTATTGACCCACTTGTCGCACGGTCGCCCGTACCATCCAACTTGCAATGTTTTAAGGCGACGGGGTGCGACGCTCATCATGGTGTTGCTCATTTTCTTGCACGTGATAGCACAAAGCCTAAAGACCCACACCCAGTTCGGCTCGGCTGGACAAGGCATTTCTGCACATTGGTGTCGTGGCCTTCATTCACCGGTTCAGCTCCAGCCTTAGCAGGGCATGTACATTTTGATGTTTGCGTAGTCGACGGGGTGTTTGAGGAAGTGCCGGGCGACCACTGGACTTCCCTGAAGCGGGTATTGGCGGCCGTCGGCAAACGCTGCAGTCCTGTCTTAAAGTTGCTCACGGCCAATGTCAGCAATGCGGATTGGACACTGCCAAGTGAATGACAGCTTTATGGAACCTCGATGGTAAAAATATTTCTGTTGCCCGAAAGCTGCCCCCCGTGAGTACCCGCAGTTGGTCGAGAAGAGTCATTCACTGCCAAAACTTCAATGTCGCCTCACACTTCGGACTGAAACGCATACAGCTTACGCAGCAGTTTTTCGACTCAAGCAACCTCTTTAAGCAGGAATT
>CAIMHL010000530.1 GCA_903840825.1 uncultured beta proteobacterium | reverse complement strand
GATGCAGAGGCCCTGTTGTGAACTAAGTCAGTAAATTTTTTTAAAACGGAATGTCGTCGTCCATGTCGTCAAAATTACGCGCCGGGCGCGACTGCGCGGGCGCGGGTGCCTGGCGTTGTGCAGGGGGTGGTGCCGCAGGACGCGAGGCCGGGGCTGGGCGCGAATAACCGCCGCCACCGCCACTGTTGCCGCCGCCGTCTTCGCTGGGACTGCCCATGCCTTCGCGCTTGCCTAATAGTTGCATTTCAGTGGCGATGATGTCTACGGTGTTTTTCTCGACACCGGCTTGGTCCACAAATTTGCCGTATTTCAAGCGACCTTCGACGTAAATAGGCTGGCCTTTTTTAACGTACTCACCGGCGATTTCAGCCAAGCGGTCGAAGAACGTAACCCGGTGCCACTGGGTTTCTTCAACGTTTTCGCCGGTGTTTTTGTCTTTGCGACGCGTTGAGGTGGCAATGCTGATGTTGGCCACCGCCTGGCCGGAGGGCAGGTAGCGAATTTCGGGGTCGCGGCCGCAGTTGCCGACCAAAATAACTTTATTTACAGATGCCATGATTTTCCTTTTGTCAGTAAAGAGCAGCGCCACCGCTGCCCAAAAAAATACCTTGATGGCCTGATTATCCAGCCTTTGGCGGCGGGCTGGCAACGCCCAATTTGGGGGCCTGCATCGGCCAGGCCACGATTAGCCACAGCAGCATGGCGCCTGCACAGATGGCAAACAGGCCTTGTGGCCCAAGGGCTTTGACCAAGTAACCGCCCAAAGCGCCACCGGCAAAAAAGCCCAGGGATTGCAGCGTGTTGTACACCCCCATGGCAGCGCCGCGTGCGTGGGCGGGCGCTACCTTTGACACCATGCTGGGCTGGCTGGCTTCCAGTACGTTGAAGCCGCAAAAGAACACAAACAGCATCAAGCCCAAGCCCAGTTGGCTGGGCGCGCCGAAGGACAAAGCCCAAAAACCGACCTGCACCAAGGTAATGAGGCCCACGGCACTTAAAAACACGGCGCGCAAATAGCCCCGTTTTTCCATCGGAAACAAAGTGGCACCCATCACCACAAACGAGGCCAAAACAGCCGGCAGGTAGATCCACCAGTGCTGATCGCGGCTCAGGCCGGTTTGCTCCAGCAGGGCGGGCACGGCCATCCACATGGCCAACTGCACCGCGTGCAAAATAAACACGCCAAAGTTCAGGCGCAGCAAGGCGGGCAAGCGCAGGACCTCCATCAGCCGGCCCCGGGGCTGGTTTTTATGTTCTGCAGGCTCGGCTGGAACCCACCAAATCACCACCGCCACACCGGCCAGTGCCAGGCAGCCGGTCAAGCCAAACAAGCCCGACAAGCCGGTGAAGGCCACCAGCATAGGCGCGGCCACCAGTGAGAGTGCAAACATCAGCCCGATGCTCGCGCCCACCAGCGCCATGGATTTGGTACGCACCACGTCGCGTGTCTGGTCGGCCAGCAAGGCGGTCACGGCGGCTGACACGGCACCTGCGCCCTGTATTGCGCGCCCTATGGCCAGACCCGTGAGGCTGCTGGCGCAAGCGGCCATAAAGCTGCCGAGTGCAAACACCAGCAAACCAAAAATGATGACGCGCTTGCGCCCCAGTCGGTCAGACGCTAGGCCAAACGGGAACTGCAACACCGCTTGCGTCAGGCCGTAAATGCCCATGGCGAGGCCGATCAGCGCCGGGTCGGTGCCGCCGGGGTATTTGCTGGCTTCAATGGCGAAGACCGGCAGGATGAGAAAGAGGCCCAGCATGCGCAGGGCAAAAATGGAGGCCAGGGAAAAGCTGGCGCGTCGCTCAAGCGGCGTCATGGTGCCGACAGCGGCGCTGCTGGATTCCGTCAACGGGGGGGCAACTGCTTGCAAAAGGGGTCTCCAACGCGCGAGGCCGTAAAAATTCGAGGCCACACAAGCCCTGAATTGTCCCTGATATAAAAGCTGCCCTTGGATGAAAAGTATCAAGCCTCCAAACTTTCACTATCATGTTGAGTTTTCCTGAGCACATTGCACCTTGAATTCTCCTGTTGACGGCCCCTTTATCGAACACCATCCCGATGGCAAGTACCTTGCCATGGCTTTGCAGCAGCAAAACATCAGTATTCGCGGGGCGCGCACCCACAACCTCAAAAATATCGACCTCGATATTCCGCGCAACCAACTGGTGGTGATCACGGGCTTAAGTGGCTCAGGCAAGTCCAGCCTGGCATTTGACACCCTGTACGCCGAAGGCCAGCGCCGTTATGTGGAAAGCCTCTCCACCTACGCGCGCCAGTTTTTGCAGCTCATGGACAAGCCCGATGTGGACGTGATCGAGGGCTTGAGCCCCGCTATTTCCATTGAGCAAAAGGCCACCTCGCACAACCCGCGCTCCACCGTGGGCACCGTCACCGAGATTCATGACTATTTGCGCCTGCTGTTTGCCCGCGCGGGCACGCCGTTTTGCCCCGAGCACGCGCTACCTTTGCAAGCCCAAACCGTGAGCCAAATGGTGGACGCCGTGCTGGCCCTGCCCGTGGACACCCGGTTGATGATTTTGGCGCCCATTGCCCGTGAGAAAAAAGGCGAGTTTTTGGATGTGTTTGCCGACATGCAGGCGCAAGGCTATGTGCGCTTTCGGGTGAACGGCCAAGCCTATGAGTTTGACCAACTGCCGGTCTTGAAGAAAACCGAAAAGCACGACATCGATGTCGTCATTGACCGCATCAAAGTACGCCACGCACCGGTTCACCTTGCGTTGTCAGAACCCAGCGACGGGGCCGTGCCGTCGCCCAACGGCGCCCGCACCGACTACGACAACCTGCGCCAGCGCCTGGCCGAGAGTTTCGAGGCGGCGCTTCGGGTCGCCAATGGCCGCGCGATTGCCTTAGAAATTGATAGCGTCTCTAGCATGACTGACGTGCCCTACAACCCGAAAGAGTATTTATTTAACGCCAAATTTTCTTGCCCCACTTGCAGCTACTCCATCAGCGAGTTGGAGCCGCGCCTGTTCTCGTTCAACTCGCCCGTGGGCGCTTGCCCGGCCTGCGATGGCTTGGGCATGCAAGAGTTTTTTGACCCGGCGCGGGTGGTGGCTTTCCCTACGCTAAGCCTGGCCAGCGGTGCCATCAAAGGCTGGGACCGGCGCAACGGCTATTACTTTGCCCTGCTGGAAAGCCTGGCCAAGCACTACAAATTTGACATCGACCACGCCTTTGAATCGTTGCCGCCTGAGGTGCAACAAGCCGTGTTGCAGGGCTCAGGCGAGGAAGACATCAAGTTCAGCTACGTGATGGACTCCGGCGCATCGATCGGCAAAAAGGTCAGCAAAAAGCACCCGTTCGAGGGCATCATCCCCAATATGCAGCGGCGCTACCGCGAGACCGACTCTGCCCTAGTGCGCGAAGACCTGGCCCGCTACCGCAGCACTCAGCCGTGTACAGACTGCGGCGGCTCGCGCCTGCGGCGTGAAGCCCGCCACGTCAAAATTGGCGAAGGCGCGCAAGCCCGCGCTATTTTTGAGATCAGCCACTCCACGCTGCGCGACGCCTTTACTTACTTCAATACGCTGCAAATGAGCGGCGCCAAGGGCGAAATTGCGGGAAAAGTGGTGCGAGAAATTGGCCTGCGCCTCAAATTC
Organism: uncultured beta proteobacterium; assembly: GCA_903840825.1. GTDB lineage: Bacteria > Pseudomonadota > Gammaproteobacteria > Burkholderiales > Burkholderiaceae_C > Rhodoferax. The sequence continues at coordinate 10,821 of CAIMHL010000530.1, read as the reverse complement.
TTGAACGATGTGGGCTTGAATTACCTGAGCCTGGACCGCAGTGCCGAGACGCTCAGCGGCGGTGAATCGCAGCGCATTCGCCTGGCCAGCCAGATTGGTTCCGGCCTGACCGGCGTGATGTACGTGCTGGACGAGCCCAGTATCGGTCTGCACCAGCGCGACAACGACCGCCTGATTGAGACCCTGAAACACCTGCGCAACATCGGCAACAGCGTGCTGGTGGTCGAGCACGACGAAGACATGATGCGCGCCGCCGACCATGTGATTGACATGGGGCCGGGCGCCGGTCTGCACGGCGGGCGCGTGATGGCGCAAGGCACGTTTGACGAAGTCAAGGCCAACCCCCGCTCGCTCACCGGCCAGTACCTGGCAGGCACCCTCAAAATTGAGGTGCCCAAAAAACGCACCGCCTGGCTGCCTACGGTTTACGCCAAACCTTCGGCTGACAAATACAAGTCAAGCCACCACGCGCCCAGCCCAGCGGCCGAGCGGCGCGGCGCGCGCGAAGCCCGCCACCTAGCCACGCAAGGCGACATGCAGTGTTTGCGCGTGATAGGGGCCACGGGCCACAACTTGCGCGGAGTGAGTGTGGAGTTTCCCGTGGGATTGCTGACCTGCGTGACCGGCGTGTCGGGCTCAGGCAAGTCAACCTTGGTGAACGACACGCTGTACACGGCAGTGGCCCGCACGCTGTACCGAGCCCACGAGGAACCCGCCGCGCACGAGTCGATTGAAGGCATAGAGCATTTCGACAAAGTCATCAACGTCGACCAGTCGCCCATCGGGCGCACCCCGCGCTCCAACCCCGCCACCTACACCGGCCTGTTTACCCCCATCCGTGAGCTGATGGCCGAGGTGCCGATGGCCCGCGAGCGCGGCTACGGCCCGGGGCGTTTTAGCTTTAACGTGGCCGGTGGCCGCTGCGAAGCCTGCCAAGGAGACGGCATGGTGAAGGTGGAGATGCACTTTTTGCCCGATGTGTACGTGCCCTGCGATGTGTGCGCGGGCAAGCGCTACAACCGCGAAACACTGGAAGTGCTCTACAAGGGCAAAAACATCGCGCAAATCCTCGACCTCACGGTCGAGGCGGCTTACGAGTATTTCAAGGCCCTGCCCAGCATCGCCCGCAAACTGCACACCCTGCTGGATGTGGGCCTCTCTTACATCCGCCTGGGCCAAGCCGCCACCACGCTTTCGGGCGGCGAGGCGCAGCGCGTCAAACTGGCGCTGGAGCTGAGCAAACGCGACACCGGGCGCACCCTCTACATTCTGGACGAGCCCACTACTGGCCTGCACTTTGCCGACATCAATCTGCTGCTCAAAGTGCTGCACCAGCTGCGCGACGCTGGCAACACGATTGTGGTGATCGAGCACAACCTAGACGTCATCAAAACCGCTGACTGGCTGATCGACATGGGCCCCGAAGGTGGCGCTGGCGGCGGCCAAGTGGTGGGGGTGGGCACACCCGAAGAGCTGGCCAACAACCCGGCCAGCCACACGGGGCGGTATTTGAAGCGGTTGTTGTGAGTTGGTGATTTTGGTATCCTGCGTAAATTCCATCAATTGATCTAAAATTCGGGAATCAATTGATACCAAAGGAGATATCATGGTTCTTGTCACCCCTGAAAAAATTGCCTTCGTCATGGCGCTGGTGCCGGCGCCACACTCATTTGCAGAGCTCGATGAGTTGGTCGCCCACGGACTGCCCAAAGGCGCGCTAAAGGCCAGTGTGGATCGTGTCTGTAAGTCTGGTGAAGAACGAAAAAAACTGCTTTACCGCATCATTCCCGAAGCCACTTACAAGCGGCGGCGTACCCATCTCACGGCAGATGAGTCCGGGCGGGCCGAGCGGCTGGCCCGGATGTTTGCCACTGCCGAGTACGTCTGGAATTCTGAGGATGATGCACGCGCCTTCCTGAGCACGCCTCACCCCATGCTGCAGGGGCACACGCCGTTGGATGTGTCAATGACAGAACTGGGTGCCCGTCGGGTTGAGGCCTTGCTCTGGAAACTCTATTACGGCATTGCGGCTTGATGCGAATCTACCGCATTGGGGACAGTCGGCATCCGCTGTGGGACGGCACCGGCGCAGCCATGGTGGGGGGGCGCTGGAACAGCCCGGGTCGCCCCGTTATTTATGGTTCGCTGAGCTATGCCTGCGCCATGCTGGAAATTCTGGTTCATGCCAATATTGGCCGTATCCCCGCCACGCAGGCTTATGTGGTGGCCGAACTCTCCGACACGGTTTTCATTGAGCGTCACGGGGCAGAGTCGCTGCCCAATGGCTGGGATAGCGACGACCACTCAATTGCCCAGCGTTTTGGCGACCTATGGATTCAAGAGGCTCGGAGTCTTGTTTTGATCGTCCCCTCCGTTGTTGCTGCGCTGGAGTGGAATGCGGTGGTCAACCCGCTGCACCCCCATGCCAAGCACCTAGAGGTGTCACACAGTCAAAAAGTCATCTGGGACCAGCGCTTGTTCATGCGAAATGATTGAGCACCAGAAGCGTTAGGCCTACTTAGCCCTCACCATTTCATCCCGCAACTGCCGCCGCAAAATCTTGCCTAGATTGGTCTTGGGCAAGGGCTCGCTGCGAAATTCGACGAGTTTGGGGAGTTTGTAGTCGGTCAGGTGTTGTTTGCAGTGGTCCAGCAGGGCTTGCTCGGTCAGGGTGAGGTCGTGGCGCACGACCACAATTTTGACTACCTCGCCTGAGCGCTCGTCGGGGGCACCGATGGCAGCGACTTCCAGCACGCCGGGGTGCAGCGCCACCACGTCTTCTATCTGATTGGGGAACACCTTGAAGCCCGAGACGATGATCATGTCTTTCTTGCGGTCGGTGATTTTGAAATAACCCCGCTCGTCCATAAACCCCATATCGCCTGTGCGCAGCCAGCCTTGTGGTGTGAACACTTTGGCGGTTTCTTCGGGCCGGTTCCAGTAACCGGGCATGACCTGCGGCCCACGAATGCCGATTTCACCCACTTCGCCCAAGGGCAGTTCCCGCCCGTCTTCGTCCAAAATGGTGGCCTCCGTGGCGGGGAGGGGCATGCCGATGGTGCCGGTCCAGTCGGAAATATTCAAGGGGTTGGAAATGGCACCGGGCGAGGTCTCGGTCAAGCCATAAGACTCGATGATGGGCACGCCCGTGGCGGCTTTCCAGCGCTCGGCCACCACGCGCTGCACGGCCATGCCGCCGGCCACAACTACCTTCAAATGTTGGGTGGGCACCTCGGCAAACTCTGGGGAGTCCAGCAAAGCCCGGTACAGAGTATTGACACCAATGATGGCGGTGAAGGGGACCTTTTTGAGATCGTGGACAAAGGCGGGGATGTCTCGCGGGTTGGTGATCAAAATAGCATGCGCGCCAATCTTGAAAAACACTAGGCTGGCCGTCAGCGCAAACACATGGTAGAGCGGCAGGGGGCACACCATGGTCTCCTTGCCGTCGATCAGGTCATGGGCTATCCAGGCGCTGAGCTGCTGCAGGTTGGCCACCAGATTGCCATGCGTGAGAATGGCGCCTTTGGCAACCCCCGTGGTGCCCCCGGTGTACTGCAAAAAAGCGACATCGGCGTGGCTCAGGGGCACATGGTGCAGGGGCAGCGAATGCCCTAGGCGCAGCGTGGCGTTGAACTCAAGGGCGCCCGGTATGTCCCACGCAGGCACCATTTTTTTGACGTACTTGACCACGACATTGGTGAGCAACTCTTTGACCACCGGGAACATGTCCCCCACCTCGGTGGTGATGACGTGCAGGTGCATGGCCGGGTTTTTATTGAGCACTTCCTGCAGGGTGTGGGCAAAGTTTTCCAGCACCAAAATAGCCACCGCGCCCGAGTCCTTGAGTTGGTGCTCCAGCTCGGTGGGGGTGTACTGCGGGTTGACGTTAACCACCACCATGCCCGCACGCAAGACGCCAAACAAAGCCACTGGGTATTGGAGCAAGTTAGGCATCATGAGGGCCACCCGGTCCCCCCGGTTGAGTTTCAGGGTGTCTTGCAGGTAGGCGGCAAAGTCTCGGCTGTGCTGGTCAAGCTCGGCATAAGTGAGGGTTGCCCCCATGTTGCTGTAAGCGGGCAGGTCGGCAAAGCGGTCGCAGGTGCGGCGCAGTACATCGCGCAGTGATGCAAATGCATGAATGTCCACCTCGGCTGCCACGCCGGGGGGGTAATTTTTCAACCAGATTTTTTCCATGATGGCCTCCCCAAAAACGCAGTCTAGGAAGGCCGTGAAAGTCACGGTTGACGATTCGCAAGCCCGCGCTAGGCTTGCTGTTTGGCGGCTCTCAGCACGTCCCGGGTTTTGAGGGCTTCAAGGCGCGCCGCTTGGGCAAAGTCGGCACCGGAGGAGGCGTACAAAATGGCGCGTGAAGAGTTGACGATGATTGGGGCATGGGTTTCGCCAGCCTCACCGCTGGCGGCTTTGATGCCACGCCAGCCCGCCTTGACGGTGGCCACGGCATCGCCGCCTTGGGCACCGACACCGGGAATGAGCAAGGGCAATGTGGGGGCTACAGTGCGCACACGCTCAATCTCGGCCGGGTAAGTGGCACCCACGACCAGGCCGAGCTGGCCGTTCAGATTCCAGGGGCCTTGGGCCAAGCGTGCGATGTGCTCGTAGATCAGCGGCTCCCCGCTAACCGATGACAAGCGCTGGTTTTGCAAATCATCCCCGCCGGGGTTGGAGGTGCGGCACAGCAAGAAAGCGCCTTTGCCGTGGTATTTGAGATAAGGCTGCACCGAGTCAAAGCCCATGAAGGGCGAGAGCGTGACTGCGTCAGCGCCGTAGCGCTCAAACGCCTCGATGGCGTATTGCTCGGCGGTGCTGCCAATGTCTCCGCGTTTGGCATCCAAAATAATCGGCACTTGGGGCGCGTTACGGCGCATGTGCGCCATCAGCCGTTCCAACTGGTCTTCGGCGCGGTGGGCGGCAAAGTAGGCAATTTGCGGCTTGAAGGCCATGGCCAGATCGGCCGTGGCGTCCACAATGGCGGCGCAAAAATCAAATATTTTGTGGGCATCACCCTTGAAGGCGGCAGGGAATTTGGCGGGATCGGGGTCCAGGCCCACGCACAGCATGGAGTCATTGTGCCGTTCGGCGGCGCGGAGTTGGTCTAGGAATGTCATGCCGGGATTGTATAAAACCCCCACCTTCTTGAGGCGTTCTAAACTCACGCTACTTTTTCAAGCCTTACCCAGATCGAACACCCTCATGAATTTTCCCGATATCAGCGACGACCCCGAAGACACCGAGCACACCCCGGCCGAGCGGGCGGCTGCGGCGTCTCGCAGCACTTGGGTGAGCGTGGGGGTCAATCTGGTGCTCACCATCGTTCAGATTGTGGTGGGTGTGATGGCCAAGTCGCAGGCTTTGATTGCCGACGGTATCCACTCCCTGTCAGACCTGGTGGCTGATTTTGTGGTGCTGTTTGCCGGTCATCACGCCCAAAAAGACGCCGACGAAGACCACCCCTACGGACACCAGCGGTTTGAGACCGCGGCTTCGATGGTGTTGGGCCTGCTGCTGCTAGCCGTGGGTGTCGGCATGCTGTGGTCGGCGGCGCGCAAGTTGGAGTCGCCCGCCACTATTGAGACCGTGCATGTGATGGCGCTTTGGGTGGCGGGTGGCGCGCTGGTGGCCAAAGAGCTGCTGTTTCGCTACATGTTGGCGGTGGCCAAACGGGTCAAGTCCAGCATGCTGGTGGCTAACGCTTGGCACGCCCGCTCAGATGCGGCGTCCTCCCTGGTGGTGGGCATCGGCATTGTGGGTAACCTGGCCGGGTACCCGATTCTTGATCCGATTGCCGCCTTGATTGTGGGCTTTATGGTCGCCAAAATGGGTTGGAGCTTCACCTGGGACGCCTTGCATGACCTGATGGATCGCGCGGTCGATGATGAAGAGGTGCAGGCCATTCGTAAGACCCTGATGGACACCCCGGGGGTGAGCGATGTGCACGATGTGCGCACCCGCAAAATGGGCGACATGATTGTGGTGGACGCCCACATTGAGGTGGACGCCCTGATCACTGTGGAGGCCGGGCACGACATTGCCGTGCTGGCCCGCCAGCGCGTCTTGCAACGCCACCGCGTGCTCAACCTGATGACCCATGTGGACCCGTGGCGTCGGCCAGACCTGGACCATGCTACGCCGGTTATGCCACCGAACAAATAGCGACAATGTGCCTTCAATTCCCCAAGGAAACTTATGACAATTGCTAACTGGTGTGTTTTGGCGGCCTGCGTGCTGCCGGTATTGACGGTGGGCCTTGCCAAGGCGGGCGCGGCCCGCTTGTCGCGCCAAAACGGGGGCTATGACAACCAGAATCCACGCGAATGGGAGGCCAAGCTGGGTGGCTGGCAGGCCCGCGCTGTAGCCGCTCAAAACAACGGCTTTGAAGCCGCGCCACTGTTTATTGCTGCGGTGGTGCTGGCCCAGCAAGCGCTCGCAGACCAAAGCCGCATTGACACCCTGGCGATGCTTTTCATTGGCCTGCGTGTGGCCTATGTGGCCGTGTATTTGCTCAATCTTGGCACCATTCGCACGCTGGTTTGGACTGCCGGATTAGCCACCTGCGTGGCTATATTGACGCTGGCCTGACCGCCTTTAAATTGGGTTACAAGGCCACCGCCAGCTCAGTGCCTTGCTTGATGGCGCGTTTGGCATCCAACTCCACCGCCACATCGGCACCGCCAATGAGGTGAACCTGACAACCCGCCGCCACCAGTTCTGCCTGCAAGGCGCGCTGGGGGTCTTGCCCGGCGCACACCACGATGGTGTCGGCGGGAATCACCATCTCGCGCTCGCCCACGGTGAGGTGCAGGCCGGCGTCGTCGATTTTGCGGTAGCTCACGCCAGCGATCATCTCGACCGCGCGGTTTTTGAGCGAGGTGCGGTGAATCCAACCTGTGGTTTTACCCAGACCGTCGCCTACTTTGCTCACTTTGCGTTGCAGTAAAAAGACTTTTCGGCTGCTTTTTTCGATCACCGGAGTCTGCAAGCCGCCGCGCCCGCTGAATTGGGTATCGACCCCCCATTCGGCAAAAAACTTGGCCGGGTCCTGGCTGGGGCTGGTGCCGTGGTGCAACAAAAACTCCGCCACGTCAAAGCCAATGCCGCCCGCCCCAATCAGGGCCACGGTGTGGCCGACCGGGCGTTTGTCGCGCAAGACGTCTAGGTAGGTCATCACCTTGGGGTGGTCGATGCCGTCAATCGCGGGCAGGCGCGGGGTCACGCCCGTGGCTAAAACAATGTGTGCGTAGGCACCTTTGATGAGCTCCTCGGCGCTCACCCGGTGATTAAGTTGCAGCTTGACACCGGTCAGCTCAATCTGACGGCCAAAGAAGCGCAGGGTCTCGAAAAACTCTTCTTTGCCGGGCACTTGTTTGGCGATATTGAATTGCCCACCAATCTCAGCGGCGGCTTCAAACAAGGTGACGTCAAAACCCCGTTGCGCGGCAGTAGTGGCAAAAGCCAGCCCGGCGGGTCCGGCACCGACCACTGCCATACGGCCCCGGCTGGAAGAGGGCACGATGTTGAGCAGCGTTTCATGGCAGGCGCGCGGGTTCACCAGACACGAGGTGATCTTGCCGCCAAAGGTGTGGTCCAGGCAGGCTTGGTTGCAGCCAATGCAGGTGTTGATCTCGTCGGCTTTGCCTGCAGCGGCTTTCGCAATAAACAGCGGGTCCGCCAGAAAGGGGCGGGCCATGGAGACCAGGTCACAAAAACCATCGGCCAGCAATTGCTCCACCACCTCGGGCGTGTTGATGCGGTTAGTGGCGACCAAGGGAATGCCGACTTTCCCCTTGAGCTTTTGGGTGACCCAAGCAAAGGCAGCGCGCGGCACTTTGGTGGCAATGGTGGGAATGCGTGCCTCGTGCCAGCCAATGCCGGTGTTGATGATGGTGGCGCCCGCTGCCTCGATGGCTTGGGCCAGTTGAATCACCTCGTCCAGCGTGGAGCCGCCTTCAACCAGGTCCAGCATAGAGAGGCGGTAAATGATGATGAAGTTGGTGCCCACGCGCTCGCGGGTGCGTCGCACAATCTCAACTGGGAAACGGATACGGTTCTCATAGCTGCCGCCCCATTCGTCGTCGCGCTGGTTGGTGCGTGCGGCGATAAATTCGTTGAGCAAATAGCCCTCTGAGCCCATGATTTCCACGCCGTCGTAGCCCGCACTTTGGGCGAGAGCGGCGCAGTTCACAAAGTCTTCGATGGTTTGCATCACCTCTTCGCCGCTCAGCGGGTTGGGGCGAAACGGGTTGATGGGCGCTTGCAAGGCGCTGGGGGCCACCAGCTCGGGGTGGTAGGCGTAGCGGCCAAAGTGCAAAATTTGCATGGCAATCTTGCCACCAGCGTCATGCACGGCCTGCGTCACCACTTTGTGCTTTTCGGCATCGGCCGCGCTGGTCATGCGGGCGCCACCGGGCATGGGGCGACCCCGGTCATTGGGGGCAATGCCGCCCGTCACGATCAGGCCGACACCGCCCCGCGTGCGTTCCGCGTAAAACGCGGCCATGCGGTTAAACCCGTCTTTGGCTTCTTCGAGCCCAACGTGCATGGAACCCATGATGACCCGGTTGGGCAGGGTGGTGAAGCCCAGGTCGAGCGGGGAAAAAAGGTGGGGGTAGGCGGTCATGGAAGGGCTCCTGAAATACAAAGAACAAGCAGGCAAGTCTGGTTTTTACAAGTTTAGGTGCCGCTTTGTGTCACGGCCATGGCCAAACAAAGATCCGCCCAGGCGCGGGCTTTGTCCAAGGGTGTGCGCAGCAGATAGCTGGGGTGGTAGGTCACCACCACCGGGATGCCCTGGAAGCGGTAGACCGTGCCGCGCAGTTTGCCAAAGGGTGTTTTGCTGCCCTCAGGCAGGCTGCCATGCAGCAGCGTTTGGGCGGCAAAGCGGCCCATGGCCAGGATCACTTTGGGCTGCACCAGCGCTACTTCGCGGCGTAAAAAGTGCGCGCAGGTGGCCAGCTCTTGCGGCGTGGGGTTGCGGGCGGGGTTGCTGCGGCATTTCACGACCTGCGTCACGTAGGCGGTGTGGGCGGGCAGGCGGGGCTCATCTGGGTTTTCCGCTGGGTTGCGGCGGGCCACCCCAACGGCTTTGAGCATGTTGTCCAGCAGTTGACCGGTTTGGTCGACAAAGGGGGTGTCCTCGCGCTCTTCGTTTTCATCGGGCGGGTCGCCCACCACCAACCAGTCGGCGTGCCAGGTCGCGTCAAGGGCAGCATTAGAAGCTTCAAACACGGGAGCGCGGCGGCCGGTGCAGAGTTTGCAGGCTTGGCATTGGTGCAGGGCGTTGCTAAGCGTGGGCCAGTCCATGTCGGCAATACCGGCGGCCAGTGTGGCGTTGCCAGGCTCTGCGGGGGCGGTTGCCAAATGGGTGGCGGGCAGGGGTTTTAAGGCTTTAGTGGCTGTAGGCGCCGCCTGGATAGCTTGAGCAGCTATTTTTTCTATAGCGTCGGCAGTAGGCTTTGGTGGGGCTGACAGGGCGGCAGCTGGGGTCGCCACCACCACCGGGGCTTTTGCTGGCTCGGGCAGCCAGACGTGCACGCCCATTTCTTGCAGCATGGCGCGTTGGCGGGTGTCTAGGTCGAGGCTCATGGCGCTATTTTGACCGACTCGGGCGCCCTTAATGACCGGCTCATGACGATGGCGTCTTCACGCAGGCCATTGACCGCTGGGTAGTATTTTTTGCGCTGGCCCACACGGGCAAACCCCTGGGCTTCATAGACCTCTATGGCGCGCTGGTTGCCCACGCGCACTTCCAGCCAAAGCCAGTCGGCCCGCTGGCCTTGTGCCCAAATGGCCAATGCGTCCAGCATGACGTGCGCCCAGCCTTGGCGCTGGTAGGCGGGGGCCACCGTGATGTTGAGCAAATGCACTTCATCGACGCCCTTCATGGCCACAAAATAGCCCAGCAAGGTGTTGCCGGCCAGAAGCCTCTGGGCTTGGTAACCGGCGTTGAGAGAGTCCACAAAGTTGCTGCTTGACCAAGGCTTGGCATAGGCGAGTTGCTCAACAAGCAGCACGGCGTCCAGATGGTCAACCGTGAGTGGCTCAAAGCGCGCCTCAACCTGGCGCATGGGCAGACTCACAAGGCCGCTTTCTCGGCGGCTCGCTCGGCGGTGGTTTTGGCGACTTTGTCGCGCACATACAAAGGCAAAGCCTGGTCGGCGGCGATAGCGCCACCACTGAATAGCAACTGGGGTGCGAGTCGCAGCAGGGCGGTGGCGGTGGGCAGGGCTGTGACATATCGGGCCAAAGGGATGTTCAACCGTGCGCCGTAGGGCGCCAACACGTTGCCCGCTACGGCATCTTCGGGCTCGCACACCAGTTGGTCTGGGCTGAGCAGGATGTGGCCCTGTGTTTGCGTCCATGCGCCGTTGTTAAACACATAACGCCCCGCGTACATTTCGTCCATGCGGGCGTCCAGCAGGGCAACTACGCTGTAATTTTCTTGTTCAGGGGCGTGCTGGAGGCGGGCTTCTTCGGCCACGGCCAACAAAGTGTCCACGGGCAGCACCGGCACGCGCGCACCGTAAGCCAAGCCTTGCGCCACAGCGCACGCGGTGCGAAGGCCGGTAAAAGAGCCGGGGCCGTGGCCAAAGACGATGGCATCAAGTTGGTCAAAGCTGAGTTCAGCCTGCGCCATCAAACCCTGGATCGCGGGAATCAAATGGGCCGAGGTTTGCGCGCCGCCGGGGGCGGCAAGCGACCAAACCTGAAGCGGGCGGGTGCTGTGGGCGGCGCGCTGCACGGCCATTGACATCTGGTCGGTGCTGGTATCAAAGGCAAGTAAGTTCATGGATTATTTAAGGT
>CAIMHL010000529.1 GCA_903840825.1 uncultured beta proteobacterium | reverse complement strand
CCGGGCTTCATGCGCAACTTCGCCTCCTGCTCAATCGCTACCACCCACAGCCCATCCATCTTGACATCCTGTCGCCTGAGGAATTCCCAGATCGACCTGTTCTGGACTTTGAAAGGAAGTTTTCCTACATGCGACAAACACCTGAATAAGTGTCGAAATTTTTTACACTGACCCCATTCGATGCTTCATCAAAAATAATTTTTCCCAACTATATCAGTCACTTAAAACAAAAAACTCCACCAGGCACAGATCATGCATTACAAGTTTATTCTTCTAATTAACTAAGTTGGAGTGGCTATGAAAAAGTCAAAAATTAGATCGATCGCCTTGGGTGTACTTGCGTTATTTGGCAGTGTAGGGGGCCTGCATGCTGCAGTAGTTCAAGCGGGTGACTACACCATAGTCTTAAAAAACTTCGACTCGGGAACGGTGGGTTATGGCAACACCCCCGGCATTAAGTGCTCAAGTGTCGGTGCATGTGACACCGTTCCGGGTATCGCCACAGCATTGGGAAGCCTTGGTTCGGTGAATACATCGGCCGACACCATGGGTATCTTTGCTGTCCAGTCGATCACCAAAGGAGGCGAATTATCTCCCTACTGGAGTCCAAGTGCGGGTGATAACCTGGTGGGTATCTTTGGCAATTTGATGGACCGCAGCGTGACGGTTAACGACAATGCCGGGGCAGGCAGCTGTGCCCTTGTTACGCCGGGCGGGTGCACCTCTACGTCGCGCTCTTCAGGGGGTCTATTTTCAATTTGGTCCACACTGAACGGCCCTAATGTAGGCAATGGCCCCGCAGTCGTCCCCGGGATCAAAGACCTGAACGATTTGCTCTACCCCTCCATCAGCGACTCCGGCAGCTTGTTCTTGTCTGGATTTTTCGGGAGCGGGGTCATTTTTGGTGATTTACTGTCCACCTTTCAAGCCACCTTCAACAACGGCACGATCAGTGGCGGAAGCTCGGGTTATCTTGATTTCACCGGGGGCTCGGCCTTCGGTCTTTTTAACACCAACAACCAGACGGATCCCAATGGGGGCAAGCACGATGCGTTTGCTGACTTTACCTTCAGCGCTGCGAACCCTGTCGCCGAGGCTACGGCCTATAACGCTGGCTGGAACGTCTCATCAGCCGCCAAAGTACTGGGGCAAGTCGTGCCCGAGCCAGGCTCGCTGGCCTTGTTTGCCCTCGCACTTCTGGGCTTGGGGACGGTCGCACGCCGCAAAGTCCACGAGCCCAAGTGCTGAAGACTGAAATGGCGCCATGGCCTGCGCCGCTTCAAAGAGGCAGGGGGCACTGGGGGAACTAAAACTAGATCGACGAGCGTTGATTCAGTCAGGTAAAAAGACCACGCTACTGCAAATGATCAAGCTCACGTTCAGGTTTATTTTTATAAGCTTAACGTTGGGCTTTTTGAGAGCAGCTTTTTCAGCTTCCGGACCCCATGATTTAAGCCCCGAAGAAAAGCGCTGGCTCGACCAGCATGTAGCCGAAATCAGGGTTGCCCCCGAACTCAATTACCCCCCCTTCAGCTTTTATGAATCGGGTGTCTGGCGCGGCCTGTCGGTAGACATGTTGCGCCTGATTGAACAGCAACTGGGGCGGACGTTGACGCCCCTGCCAGGACAATCGCTGGACACCATTTTGGCCCGCGTCAAAAGGGGTGAGGTTGATGTGGTGACCTCCTTAAAAGAAACGCCCGAGCGTTCAGAGACCCTACTTTTCACCCCCCCTTATTTCAATGTCCCGACCGTCATTCTCGTGAGGGACAGCTCAGACGCCAAGAGCTGGCCAGCCTCCTTCGCGGGCAAGCGCATCGGCGTGGGCAAAGGCTATGGGGTTCAATCGTATCTGGAACAAAACTACCCTGCCCTCGCGCTCACGCTGGTGCAGGATGATCTGGAGGGGATGCGTCAACTCACTTTCGGGGAACTCGACGCGATGATCCTCGACGTTGCCAGCGCTTCCTATTTAAATGACCGGGAAAAACTAAGCCACTTGAAGGTATTTAGCTCACTTGATTTCTCCTACACCTTGAGTTTTGCCGTTCGCAAAGACCTACCGGTTTTGCATCAAATACTCACCAAGGCGCTCGCGGCCATCCCAGAAAAAGAAAAAACAGCCATTTTTAATCGATGGGTTCATATCAAGCTGGACCCATTGTCGATTTTTTTGACAAGGTATCCACAATGGCTTGGCGTCTTGAGTGCCGCGCTGCTCTTGCTGCTGGGCATTGGTTTTGTAGCTTGGATGTCACGACACCAACGCTTGAAGGCAGAACAACTGGCCGCCCATTACTCGCGCAACTTGATTGAAGCCAGTCTGGATCCCTTGATCACGATCGATCCTCGGGGCAAGATCACAGACGTCAACCGTGCGACCGAACAAATCACAGGGCTTACCCGCAGTCAATTAATCAACAGTGATTTTTCGACTTATTTCATCGACCCAGACAAGGCCAGCGAAGGTTATCAGCAGGTCTTTAAAAAGGGGGCATTGCACGACTATCCCCTGGCGTTACGCCACGTCGATGGCAGGATCACCGAGGTCTTGCTCAACGCCAATTTGTTCCATGACCTGGAGGGCCGGGTGCTGGGTGTTGTCGCGACAGCGCACGACATCACTCAAAGAAAATTGGCCGAGGCCTCCCTGCAGGCGGTCAGCGTTTTCACACATGCCCGTGAAGGCATCATGATCACCGATGCGGGCGGGGCCATCATCAATACCAATGATGCCTTCACCCGCATCACGGGCTACTCGCGGGAAGAAGTGCTGGGCAAGAACCCTCGCTTGTTAAGCTCAGGACTACATAGTCTGGACTTTTACGAGGCCATGTTTGCCGACCTGGCCCGTAAGGGCCACTGGTATGGTGAGATTTGGAACCGGCGAAAAAATGGCGATGTATTTGCAGAGATGCTCACCACCAGTGTGGTGCGAGACGACCAGGGCCATATCCAGCATTACGTGGCTATGTTCTCTGACATCACCTCCATGAAAGAGCACGAGCGTCAACTCGAACACATCGCCCATTTCGACACCCTGACCAGCTTGCCCAACCGTGCGCTGCTGGCAGATCGCTTGCAGCAAGCCATGGCGCAGGCGCACCGACACCAGCACCTTTTGGCGGTAGTGTTTCTTGACCTGGATGGCTTCAAGGGCGTCAATGACAAATACGGGCACCAGATCGGTGACAAATTACTGATCGCGCTGGCTCAACGCATGAAACTGGCGCTGCGTGATGGTGACACGCTCTCGCGTTTGGGGGGCGATGAGTTTGTCGCTGTTTTTGTTGACCTGAACAGCGCCTTGGCCAGCGCGCCCTTGTTTAACCGCTTGCTCACTGCAGCGGCACAGCCCGTCCACCTGGGGGGGCTGACCTTGCAGGTCTCGGGCAGCCTGGGCGTGACCTTTTACCCGCAAACCCAAGAGGTCGATGCAGACCAGTTGTTGCGCCAGGCCGACCAGGCCATGTACCAGGCCAAGCAAGCAGGTAAAAACAGATACTACATTTTTGATCCCGTCAAAGACATCAGTCAGCGCGGCCAAAATGAAAGTATTGAACGCATCCGTCAAGCCTTGCAAAATAAGGAATTCCTTCTTTTCTACCAACCCAAGGTCAATATGCGCACGGGAAAAGTAGTGGGGGTGGAGGCGCTCATCCGCTGGCAGCACCCGGACAAAGGCTTGCTTACCCCTGGGCATTTTCTACCGTTCATCAACGACCACCCCCTGGCCGTTGAGATCGGTCAATGGGTGCTTGATGCGGCCTTGGCCCAGTTGGAAATCTGGCGCAAATCAGGTTTAAAAATCCCGGTCAGTGTCAATATCTCCGCCCGAGAATTGCAGCAAAACGACTTTGTCAAACGTTTGCTCGAACTTTTCTCTGCCCACCCCACGGCCAAACCGGAAGACCTGCAACTGGAGGTTTTGGAGACCAATGCGCTGGAAGATCTGGCACATGTGGCGCAGATCATTGAAGCCTGTCGGGCGATTGGTGTCATGTTTGCACTTGATGACTTTGGCACGGGTTACTCATCGCTGACCTACCTGAAACGCCTGCAGGTCTTTCAGCTGAAGATTGACCAAAGCTTTGTCTCCAATATGCTCGATGACCCGGATGACCTCTCTATTTTGGAGGGCGTTATTGGTCTGGCCACGGCTTTCCGCCGGGAGGTGATTGCTGAGGGTCTCGAGTTGAAAGAGCACGGCACCATGCTTTTGCAGCTCGGTTGTGACTTGGCGCAAGGCTACGGCATAGCCCGTCCCATGCCCGCTGCGGCTTTGCCTGCCTGGATCGAGCAATGGCGTCCCGAGCGTTCATGGAGCAACTTGGCGTCTGTGAGGCGCGATGACTTACCGCTGTTGTTTGCCGGCGTGGAACACCGGGCCTGGATCAGGGCGACCGAAGCCTATATTTTGGGCGAGCGGGAAGCACCGCCGTCTTTGGACTACCGGGTCAGCCACTTCGGGCACTGGTTGGAAAGTGAAGAGAGCACGCACCTGAATGATCAGCCTTCGTTCACGGCAGCGGGCGACTCTTTCAAAGCAGCTTATTTGCTGGCCGCCGAGCTTTGCCACCTGCAGGCGCTAGGTGAGAAAACGCAGGCCCAAGACAAACTCCAAGGCTTGCGCATCGCGCGCGATGATTTTTTGCACCAAGTGCAGTTGTTATTGCAAGCCAGACAGGCCTGAAACACCAAATCACTCAATCTCAATCCTTGTTATTGGCTATCAAAGACATTGGACTTCTCATCTGGCACTCTCCTTGAGAGAGTGCTAATATACAAAACATGATGAAAAGGAGTTCGGGTATGACTTATCAAATGGGTGCCTCAAGTGCAGCGCTTACGGTTTCCAATCCGTGGTCGATGGTTCCCCCACTCGGTAACATTGAGGCGTATATTTCTGCGGCCCACCGCTTGCCCATGCTGACGCTGGAGGAAGAGCAGACGTATTCGCGGCAATTCAGGGAAGAGAACGACTTGGCCGCGGCTGGAAAGCTGGTGTTGTCGCACCTGCGCCTGGTGGTGTCGATTGCGCGCCAGTACCTGGGTTATGGCCTGCCCCACGGCGACTTAATTCAGGAAGGTAATGTCGGCCTGATGAAGGCGGTAAAGCGCTTTGACCCTGACCAGGGCGTGCGTCTCGTGAGCTACGCCATGCATTGGATCAAGGCAGAAATTCACGAGTACATCCTGAAAAACTGGCGCATGGTCAAGGTCGCCACCACCAAGGCGCAGCGCAAGCTGTTTTTTAACCTGCGCTCTATGAAGCAGCGTTTCAAGTCAGACGACGCTGCCGCCGATGCAGGCACCCACCGCGAAACACTCAATGAAGACCAGATTGACGCGATGGCCACCGAGTTGCGCGTCAAACGCGAAGAAGTGATTGAGATGGAGACCCGGCTCTCGGGCGGTGATGTGATGCTGGACCCCGGCCCATCAGACGACGGTGAAGACGCTTACGGCCCCATTGCCTACTTGACCGACACACTGCATGAGCCCACCGCCATGATCGAGGCCCACCAGCGCGACGTGCTGTCCAGCGATGGCATTGCCACCGCACTGCAAGCGCTGGACGAGCGCAGCCGGCGCATCGTGGAAGAGCGCTGGCTTAAGGTCAACGATGACAATTCAGGCGGCATGACGCTGCATGAACTGGCCGCCGTTTACGGCGTCAGCGCCGAGCGCATTCGCCAAATTGAAGTGGCTGCCATGAAAAAGATGAAGAAAACGCTGGTTGAATACGCATAAAGCCGGGAGGCTTGGACCAAAATGCCT
>CAIMHL010000528.1 GCA_903840825.1 uncultured beta proteobacterium | reverse complement strand
CGACCGAACCCAACGAAGCATGACCCAGCCCCGCCACCAGCGTGAGCGGTACGGCGTAAGCAATATCAGCCGCCACAATGCGCGGCAGCGGCAACATGGGGTATAGCACCATCAACACCGTGACACCAATAGCACCGGCCCCGACCGAGGTCAGCGTGACCAATGTGCCAATGATGGCGCCAAAAATGAGCGGCAAGCTCCAGTGACGAGGGGTGGCTGCTTTGGTTTCTTGCCCGGGTGCGACCGAGCTTGGGGAGACTTTGCCCCGAACGGCTTTGTATAAAGTGGCCGCAGCGGTCAACAACAAGGCACAACCCAAGGTGGTGGTCATTAAATGTTGCACGGTAGCGCTGGCAGCACCCACTTGGTTAAGTACAAACAAAGTGACCAAGGCCGCTGGAATGCTGCCCGCCGAGAGGTGCATTACCACCCGCCAGTCAATAAACCGTGCGCGGGCCAGCTTGACCGTGCCGCCCATTTTGGTAAACGCGGCAAACAACAAGTCGGTGCCGATTGCCAAATAGGGTTTGACGTTGAAAAAGAAAATAAGAATGGGCGTCATCAACGAGCCGCCACCCACGCCGGTGAGGCCAACGATCACCCCAACCACAAATCCCGCAAAAATAAAAGCTAAATCATCCATATGGACAAACTGTAAAGCCGACCCTATATATCTCAAACTATATTTTTGTGATTTCTATATTCTTAAAGAGAATATAGAAGGGCAAAGACGGCCTTTGCCTTGAAGAAAGAGGGCGCGAATCAGGCTTTAGGGCCTCGAAGTTCGCGCATGCGTTCCTCAAAATAGCTTCCAACGGTGTAGCGGTCAGACAGGCGAACTTCTCGTCGGGGATGCAAAAAGAGGGGCATGGAGATACGGGGTTTGAGCCGATTAAGCCCCGTTGGGTTGAGCACTCGGTGAACTGTGGAGGGGTAATACTGCTGTGAAGCTTCGGCCAGCATGTCGCCAATATTCACGATGAGCAAACCAAAATCACAAGGGACATCGTGCCATTGTTGGTCTTGCCCCAACACTTGCAGGCCGGGCTCGGTGGCGGCGGGCAAAATAGTCAGCAGGTTGATGTCGCCATGGGCGGCCGCCCTGAGCGCGCCGGGAGCTTCTTCCCCGAGCAAGGGCGGGTAGTGCAAAACCCGAAGCAGGGTGTGCTCACTGCCTTCAAGCATCGCGGGAAGCGGCATGGCGTAGCCTGCTTTCACGGCAGGTGGCGAGTTTTCCTCAACCCACTGCAGCAGTTCCACGGCCAGTGCTTTGCCGGCCTCATAGTATTGACGGGCCGCATTGCTGACTTCACTCGGGTATCGACCCCAAGGATAGATGTGAAAAAATTCTTTTAAATCGCGCTGACTGTGGTTTTTGGCGGTTTCAGAAACGGCGGGGGAAAAGTAGCCATCCAATTGGACTGGGTCTTGCGGGTAGGCGTGCTTGGCATCTGACTGAAAAAAAGCCAGCCACTCTGCGTAAATGCCGCTGACCAAGTCTTGGTCCAGCGGGTGGTGGGACAAAACACCAAATCCGGTTTCATGCAAGCTTTGGCTGAACGCCTGGCCCGCCGTGGGGCTGCGGTAATCAATGATGGGAAATTTCATGGTGGACGCTTTCAATCCAACCACGGGGCCATCAGAATAGTCTCAACCAATTCAAGGCAAGCGGGCGCATCCACGGTCATGCAAACTTGCGTCAGCGGTTTGTCTTGCTCCCAGCCTGCTTGAGGATAGTCCACAAAAGATTTTCGGTTCATCATGGTTTGGCCTTGCGCCAGGCCTTCTGTGGCCACCCGAATACGCCCCTGTTCAGTGGTGAACAATTCTGGGCTGACCAAATAAACAAACGCCAACACGTCATGGCCAAAACAGCCGTGAATCTCGGCGACGTGGGGGTAAAGCCCACTGTAAAAATTAGCATAAAACCCAACCGCCCTTGCGAGCGTATCGGTGGCCAGGTGCTGATGATGCAGGGCAATTCTTTGGAACATGGCCACGGGCAAAATGACGCGGTGGGTCACATCGAGGCCCACCATGCTGAGCTTCCATCCGGCGGTAAATACGGGGTCGGCGGCGTGGGGGTCATTCCAGATATTGGCCTCTGCCACAGGCGACACATTACCGGGCTCCAGGATGGTTCCGCCCATCAAAATAACTTCGCGCAACAACTGAGGCAGTTGGGGCTCGAGCTTGAGGGCCAAGCTCAGGTTGCCCAAAGGCCCGACGGCTACCAAGGTGAGCTCGCCCGGTTGTTCACGGGCCATATCCACAATAAATTGTGCTGATGATCGCGGGTCTAGGGTTTGCTTCACTGGCACACGGTCCGGGAGATTGCCCAGGCCGTCGGAGCCATGAATGTGGGCTGGTGGCGACTCAGAGGGTTTGCACCACGGCGTGGCGACACCCCGCGTAACCGCAATACTTTTACCCGCTATCTCGCACAGGTACAAGGCATTGAGGGT
>CAIMHL010000527.1 GCA_903840825.1 uncultured beta proteobacterium | reverse complement strand
GCTCCCCCGCCCGAAGGTCATCAAGCGACTTACCCGATAGCTTGCCGTAATCCGGGAAGCCTCGCACGGCGAAGTTCACGTCGCCATCCTCGGCTTGGTAGGCCAAACCGTTTTGCTCTAACTGCTTGATGATGCCCAGCATATCTCCCACATACTCGGTGGCACATGGCTGGTGGTCCGGCGCTTGCACGCCCAGTGCTCGCTCGTCCGCGTGCATTGCTTCAATAAAGAAATCAGTCACCTCAGCGATGCGGCGATTACTCTGCACGGCACGTTTGATGATCTTGTCGTCAATATCGGTGATATTGCGAACATAAGTGACTTGGTACCCGCTACATTTAAGCCAGCGTTGAACCACATCAAATGCCATCATCATGCGGGCGTGCCCAATATGACACAGGTCATATATCGTCATTCCGCACACGTACATCCGGACGTGGCCATGTTCAATGGGCAATAAGGGCTCAGAAACACGGGACAGCGTGTTGTAGATGTGCAAACTCATGAATAAATTGAAGGCAATTTGTACGTAACTAACTGGCGAAACCAGGTTGATACTTGAAACGTAAACAGGGTGTTTTGAAGGGGCTTGCAAACGCACCCTACGATACAATGAACATCAGTATATGGCCTTCATAGCCGTTTTTTGTCTCACTTCCACGAATTGCAAATCAAAAGGTGCCATGTCATACCGAGAATATTGCTCACCCTATTTTCTCCGCGTCATTGTTGCAGCGTGCTTATTGACTACTGCCGCCGCCTACGCAGATGAATATACGGAAGTGAATCAGCTGATTCGCGCTGAAAAGCTGAGTGAAGCATTGACTAAGGTGGACACCTACCTTGCCGCCAAACCTCGCGACCCCCAACTGAGATTCCTGAAAGGCGTCATTCAGCGAAACTCCGGCAAACCAGCAGAAGCCATCAGTACATTCACCAAACTGACCGAAGATTTCCCCGAGTTACCTGAGCCCTACAACAACCTAGCGGTTTTGTACGCAGGGCAGAACCAGTTTGAAAAGGCGCGATCGGCCCTTGAAATGGCCATCAGAACCAACCCAAGCTACGCCACGGCCCACGAAAATCTGGGTGACATCTATGCGCGCCTGGCTAGTCAAGCCTATGGCTCGGCCTTGCAGCTTGAAGGGGCCAATACAGCCGTACCCCCGAAACTGGCACTCATTAAAGAGTTGTTCAAATCGAACCTGAAAACTCAGCCTGGAGCCAGCCTCGCGGCACCCACCAGTGCAGCCGCCGTAGCGCCAACACCTGTTGCGCCCCCCAAGGCTGCGACACCCCAACCTGTTACAACACCGCCCCCTGTTGCGGCACCCGCTGCGGCTGCGGCTGCTGCAGTGTCTACGGCTGATTCCCCTGCGCCTCAACCTAAACCCGTGGCGATTGACAAAGCCAGCAAAGAGGTGGAGTCAGCGGTCTTGTCTTGGGCCAAAGCATGGACAGCCAAAGACATGGGCGCCTATCTGGGAGCTTATGCCAAGGAGTTTTCTCCACCAGGCAACCAATCACGGTCGGCTTGGGAACAGGAACGGAAAAAACGAATACTCAGCAAGTCAACTATCGCAGTCAAACTTGAAAACCTGTTTGTGACCGTGAGCGGCAAGAAGGCAACTGTCAAGTTTCGCCAGAACTACAAGGCCAACGCATTGGCCGTATCAAGCCGAAAAACCCTGACAATGGTGAGGCAAGGTAATGAATGGTTGATCGTCAATGAATCAACCGGCAACTAAAGTAATTTTTCTTGTCAATACGTCCTATTTTCGATTTACTGCACATTAACATGCGCTTAAAAAGGCATATTTCAGCAGGCTTATTGCTGCTTTTTGGCTGCCTGCTTGTGGTTCAGGACGCCACTGCCCGAAAAAAAACCAACGACGTTGAGCAAACGAAAACAAATTCCTCAACTAGAAAAACAAATATTCTTGGCCAAGCAGAGGCGCGCCTGATCGAGGTTTACCAGCTGATTGCCAAAGCAGAAAGTAGAAGCGCTTTAGCCAAGGCAGAAAGTTTAATCGTCGACTTCCCCAATTTTCAATTGGCCCAACTGGTTTACGGTGATTTGCTGGCAGCACGCGTTCGGCCTGTTAAAACGGTGGGGGACGTTCCTGATGCGCAGGTAAGAGGAGCAGAAGCAGCTTTGGGTCAACTGAGGGAGGAGTCACAACTCAGACTAAAAGCTCTTCGCGAGCGCCCGGACCCCGGCGCTGTTCCTTCAGAGTTTTTAGCGCTATCGACCGCTAACAAACACGCCATTGCCATAGACGCTTCGCGCTCACGTCTTTATCTGTTTGAAAACCGCAGCACCGGCTTGAAGCTAATGGCAGATTTCTATATTTCTGTCGGAAAGTCTGGGCTGGAGAAAACGAGTGAAGGAGACCTGAAAACGCCACTGGGCATCTACTTCATCACCAGCAATCTGGATCCCAAGTCATTGAAGAATTTCTACGGTTCAGGGGCACTGCCGATCAATTACCCCAATATTTTGGACACTAAACGAGGCAAAACCGGGGGCGGCATCTGGCTTCACGGCACCCCACCCGAGCAATTCTCCCGCCCCCCCAAAGCCACGGACGGCTGCGTTGTCTTGTCTAACCCCGATCTACTTCACATTATTCGAACGGTCGAAGTGCAAACCACCCCGGTAGTTATCTCAAGAAGACTAAATTGGGTCTCACCCAGCACAACTCAACTCACCAAAAAACCGTTTGAAAATGCTTTAGACCAATGGCGAATCGCCAAGTCAGTTGGAAACATCGAGGAAATTCTTGATTTTTACAGCACCGACTTCACCAGCTATGGCTTGAACCTGCCCCAATGGACGCCGCAGCTTAAAAAGGACATTAAAAAAGCAAATGGACGGGAAATAGTTTTAAAAGACGTTTCTCTGCTGCATTGGTCCGATATGGGTGAGACCATGGTTGTGACCTTTGGCGAAGTGTCAGCGGGGCGAATGACAGGGCCCTTAAAACGGCAGTATTGGACCCTGCAGAGCAAAAAATGGAAGATTTTTTTCGAAGGTGTTATTTAATGATTTTTAAGCTATTTATGCCTCTCATGCCCGCTGTACTTGTTACAGCAGCTATATTATTTACAGCAAACAAATCCATGGCCGATGAAGCACCAAAGGTCAAATTTGCGACGACTTCCGGCGAATTTATCGTCGAAGTTTACCCAGACAAAGCCCCAAAAACTGTAGAGAATTTTTTGCAATATGTGAAGGATAAACATTACGACGGCACCATTTTTCACCGCGTCATTGGCAACTTCATGATTCAAGGCGGCGGTTTTGACAGCAATTTTTTTCAGAAAAAAACCCGCCCGCCCGTGATTCACGAAGGACGTGAGGCACTTGCCAAAGGCGGACCGAGAAATACCGTCGGCACACTGGCCATGGCCCGCACCAATGACCCGCAATCGGCCACGGCCCAATTTTTCATCAATGTCAACGAGAATTCGTTTCTTGACCCCAACGCCCAGCAACCCGGTTACACCGTATTTGGAAAGGTGGTCGCAGGCATGGATATTATTCAAAAAGTAAAATCAACGCCCACCGGTTCGGGAGGGCCATTTCCCTCAGATGTCCCCAAAACCCCTATTCTTATCAACTCTGCAACCCTAGTGAAATAAAACCATGAGCAACCCGCAAGTCGAACTCCACATCGCCAACTACGGCGTGATCACCCTCGAACTCAATGAAGAAAAAGCGCCCAACACGGTTGCAAATTTTCTGAGCTATGTCAACAAAGGCCATTACGACAACACCATCTTCCACCGTGTCATTCCTGGATTCATGGTTCAGGGCGGCGGCATGGAACCTGGCATGAAGGAAAAACGTGGTGAAAAGCCTATCAACAATGAAGCCAACAATGGCCTCAAGAACCTGAACTACACCGTGGCCATGGCACGCACGGGTGAGCCCCACTCTGCAACAGCCCAGTTTTTCATCAACGTGGCCGACAATGGTTTTTTGAACCACACCGCCATCTCATCCTCCGGTTGGGGCTACGCAGTCTTTGGCAAAGTCGTGTCTGGTACTGAGATTGTTGACAAAATTAAAGTCCTGAAAACGGGCCGTAAAGGCCACCACGATGATGTTCCACTAGAAGACGTGATCATCGAAAAGGCCGTGGCACTTTGAAATGAGTCACCCAGTACCGATGACGCCTGACCCCACAACGGGGATCTACCCATCGGTACTCATAGCGCCACCCAGTTGGCGTGAGATTGACTTCATCTCAGACCTGCATCTGCAAGATGACGAACCTGCCACCTTCGCTGCGTGGCAATCTTTCATGCAAACCACGCCAGCGGACGCCGTTTTTATCTTGGGTGATTTGTTTGAAGTTTGGGTAGGCGATGATTCCATCGAACCGCCTTCTATAGCCTCCACGGGCATTGCCAATCGTGATCTCACGGCGAACAAAACTTTCGAAGCCAGCTGTGTCGATGTTTTAATGAGTGCTTCTAAGCGGCTTGCTGTTTTTTTTATTCACGGCAACCGTGACTTTCTGATAGCGACCGCTTTTGCAAAAGCCAGCGGCGTCACCCTGCTGAATGATCCGACCCGTCTTGAATTCGCTGGAAAGAATTGGCTTCTTTCGCACGGTGACGCCCTATGTCTGGATGACACTGAGTACCTGGCTTTTAGAGCGCAAGTTAGAGGCCACGAGTGGAGGGAAAACTTTCTCGGAAAACCACTTCAAGAGCGACAAGCTCTTGCGCGGCTACTGCGAAATCAAAGTGACCTGCGAAAAGCCAGCGGTGTAGCTTATGCCGATGTTGATAAAAGTGAAGCCATCAAGTGGTTGCTAGCCAATCAAGCCGAAACCCTCATTCATGGCCACACCCATCGACCAGCGGACCACTTTTTAACTGAATCCGTCCCAAACCCAACGCATCCGCAAGTTTTGCAAAGGTTGGTGCTGAGTGATTGGGACGCAGCGGCCAAACCACCCCGCGCCGAAATTCTCAGAGTGGGTGTTGAACACCTACCCCTTCGGATCAAGGCTTGAGCAAGGTTTTCAGAGCATTTTGAAAGCGACGAACTACCGACGCATCAAAGCTGCTGCCCAGCACAGTCGCAGCGTCCTGGCCCCAGGTCTGGGCAGGTGGTGGATCATTGCGTTTGGTCAACAACTGCAACTGAAGGGCACGGCGGGCATTCAGATGCTCAGCCGGTGTGGGCAACTCTGAAGCCATCTCTAGGCGCAACAGCGCCACACCAGCATCGCCAGCAGGGGCTTGTGAAACAGCCTTCACCCAAGCAGAACGAGTCGGTGCATTGACCTGGTTGCCCATATCCTGTACCGAGGGAACTTGCGTTGCATCACGGTGTTCCCATGCGGCCAGCAACTGGGTCAAGGCCTCGCCATGGGCCTGGGCTGCCAGCTTGCGCAAGGCAAACTGGGCATGCTCAAGCGCATCGCGCTGGGCACGAAAGGCTGTGTCGCCCAAACGCGGGGCGTCGCTCCAAGGAGCCGGGCTGTCACGGCTATCACGTCTGGGCGCGCGGTCATCCTGACGCCCAGTAAAACCACCCTCACGGGGACCACGGGCTGCATCACGCCCGCCCTCTTTGCGGTCTCCAAATTTTCCCCCGCGCGCAGGTGCTACGGGCTCTGTCTTCTTCATGCCAGGGCGGTCATCGCCGCGCATGGCGACAACCGGTTTGCGCACCGGCTTGGCAACGGCAACAGGTTCTGCAGCTTGGGCAACTTCAGGGGACTCGCCCTCAGCAAGGGGCGCAACCACCTCTTGATCAGCTATAGGTTCAATAGCTGCTTGAGCAATGCTGGCGTTGCTTTCAGCCAGTTTAGCCTCATCAGCAGCCACTTGCACAGCCGCTTTGGCTTGCGCTTGACCACGCAAAGCGGCTTCAAGGGCATTCATGGCGTTGCGAATATTTTGGGCATCGCCCGAAGCATTGGCCATTTCCAATGCTTTGGCCGCATCAAGCACCGTGCGATCGCGTTCGCCCAAGGCGGCATCGGCCTTCTCGCGGTCTGCCGACTTGCGGTTAAAGGCATCGTCAATGGGCTTGCGAAACGCATCCCACAGCTTTTGCTCAAGGCGGCGGTCAATCGGCACAGCATGAGCCTCGGCTTGCCAACGTTGCTGCAAGGCTTTTACTGCGTCAATACGCAGCTCAGGTTGAGCACCCAAGACCTTGGCCTCTTCAATCATGGCATGGCGGGCTGCAATGCTTGATTTCTGCAAAGCTTCAAGCGGTTCCGCAGCTTGGTTGATGGCGGCCTTCCACAGACCTTGTAACTCGGCAAACACTTTTTCGCCCACATGGCCGCCATCGCGCCAGCGGTCGCCAAATTGATGAAGAATCCGGTTAAAGCCTTTCCAGTCACCATCCAGCGCTGTTTTGTTGGCAGCAGCCCAGGCGTTGACCTCCTCAATTAAAGCCAATCGCTGTGCGCGGTGTTCTGCTGACTCGGCTTTCACTTTTTCAAGCCAGCTCTCCACGACCTTGTGGGCCTCGTTGCAGGCATCATCAAATCGTTTCCACAGACCATGATTGGGCACACCGCCCTGGTCGGTTTGTTTCCACTGGTCACGCAAGGCACGCAGGCTTTCCTGCATTTTGCGCCCACCCATGGCCTGACCTTCAGGGCGCTTGAGCAAGCCTTCGGCTTTAACTACCAACTCTTCACGCAGTTGGTCAGCGCGCCAGCGTTGCCAGCCCTCCAGCTCGCCTGCCGCTGACAAAGCGGCATGGACTTTATTTTCAAGCTTGTCGTCAATAATCTTACCGAATTCCTTGAGCGCATTGCGCAAGGAGGCCGCCGCCCCGGCGCTGGCTTTGCCATGACCTTCTGCCACTTCCTGCTCCACTTTGAGTAAGGCCGCATTCACCACAGCAGTGGCTTTGGCTTTGACTTCTGGATCAATTGAGGGTCGCTTTGGTTTAGCTACCGCCTCGATGGAAACGCCCCGCGCCAAACGCAATTCATCGGCCCAAACCGGCACTGGTGGCAGAGCAGCTGAGACATCCGTTGCCGCGGCACAGGCCAAGGCCAAAGCTGCATTAAAAGCATCCCAGACCACCAGCAACTGGGCGCGCGATGCATCCAGCAAAGGAGGAAATTTGGCGTCTACGCTCAACCAGTTGGGGTCACTTAAAAGAGTAGCCGCCTGGGCTTGCCAATGGTCCACGTCCGCATGCAGGGCTGCAAGTACTGTTTGCGCATCGCGCCAGGACTTGGTTGACAAAACCTCAATGCGTTGGGCCAATAGAACAGCCGCTTCACGCTGGACCTGAACTCGGTGCTGCAAATCTTCAATGACTTTGACCCGGTCACTAAGTTGGCCCTTGAGGGTAGCCAAAGGCTCCTTGCTTAAAGGAGCGCCAGCCTTGGCGGCATCACGTTGCCAAGCCAATGCATCGGCAATATTCAACTTGGCAACGGCCAGCAGGTTCTGTGCCTTGTCAGCCCATTCCAGGGCAATAGATTCGTGTGGTTTGCTGCGCTTGATCTCATCGAG
>CAIMHL010000526.1 GCA_903840825.1 uncultured beta proteobacterium | reverse complement strand
TAAAACTGGAACTACTGATTTCTTGGTTCTAAATAGCTAAAACATATATAGAGGTATTTCTTGGGGCTGGGAGGGTCAGGATTATTCGACTTGTTGTTCATTTCAAAATCAACATCACGGGCTCAAAGGCCAAAGCTCCAAGCTTAGGGTAAACCCTTGTTTTTGATCCGCATCAAGGATGTTCAAGAAATCAGTTCAATGCGCGGCTTGCCCTGTTTTTTGGGCTTTAAAAAGGGAATTGAAGGGCGTTGTCGCTCTTACACTCGCCAGCGACGAGCCCAGCCCCTGCCCACCCAATTGACACACAAGCACCCAATGACCACTGCTTCACGCATTCTTCACCCCGGCTTGCGCCAGAAAATCATGTCAGCCGATGCCGCCGCCGCGCTTATTCACCACGGTGACCATGTGGGCATGAGCGGCTTCACGGGTGCGGGTTACCCCAAGGCGATTCCCCAGGCTTTGGCCCGGCACATCGAGCAAGCCAACCAGCACGGCAACACGTTTCGCATCGGCGTGTGGACAGGCGCCTCGACCGCGCCCGAACTCGACGGTGCGCTGGCCAAGGTGGGCGGCATCGATATGCGGCTGCCTTACCAGTCCGACCCGGTTTGCAGGGCGCGCATCAATGCGGGGCAAATGAATTACATCGATCTTCATTTGTCGCATGTGGCGCAGTTTGTCTGGTTTGGGTTTTTGGGCAAGCTCAATGTGGCGGTGATTGAGGTGGCGGGCATCCTTGAAGACGGGCGCCTGATCCCGTCCTCGTCGGTGGGCAACAACAAGACCTGGCTTGATCAGGCCGACAAGGTGATTCTGGAGGTCAACAGCCATCAGCCTCTGGCCCTGCAGGGGATGCATGATATTTACTACGGCACCGAGCGCCCGCCGCACCGCAAGCCGATTCCCATGACGCACCCCGGCGAACGCATTGGCGAGCCGTACCTGCATGTTGACTTGAGCAAAGTGGTGGCCGTGGTCGAGACCCATTCACCCGACCGCGACACCACCTTTGCCGCCCCGGATGAAACCTCGCAGCGCATAGCCGAGCATATTTTGGAATTCTTTGGGCACGAGGTTCAAAAAGGTCGCATTCCTGCGGAGTTGCTGCCGCTGCAGTCAGGGGTTGGCAACATCGCCAATGCCGTGCTGTCGGGCTTGAACCAAGGCCCTTTTGGGCAGCTCACCGCCTATACCGAGGTGTTGCAGGACGGCATGCTGGAGATGCTCAAGTCGGGCAAACTGGTGATGGCCTCAGCCACAGCGCTGTCGTTCAGTGCGGCGGGAATGAAGGAGTTTTTGGACAACCTGGATTTTTACCGCCAGCGCATCGTGTTGCGACCCCAAGAAATTTCCAACCACCCCGAGGTCATCCGCCGCTTGGGCGTCATTGCCATGAATGGCATGATTGAGGCCGATATTTACGGCAACGTGAACTCCACGCACATCATGGGCACCAGCATCATGAACGGTATTGGCGGCTCGGGCGACTTTGCACGCAATGCTTACCTGTCGATGTTTATGACGCCCTCAACCGCCAAGGGCGGCGCTATCTCCTGCCTGGTCCCCATGGTGAGCCATGTGGACCATACCGAGCACGATGTGCAGATTTTGGTGACCGAGCAAGGTCTTGCCGATCTGCGTGGCCTGGCGCCGCGTCAGCGCTCTCAGGTGGTGATCGAGCGCTGCGCGCACCCTGATTTTCGCCCCGCGCTGCGCGACTATGTGGCGCGTGCTGAGCGGGCCGCCCGCAGCGGGCACGGCGGCATGCACACGCCCCATATTTTGGATGAGGCGCTGTCTTGGCACAGCCGTTATGAGCGCACTGGGCGCATGCTGCCCGCTTAAGGGGCAGTCTTTTAAAGCAAAATAGAGGCATGACTACTGAGATTGCCGCCCTGACTCCTGATGCGCCCCAGCCATCCTTGCTAGTGGTGTGCCTGTGTGCCGCGTGGTGCGGCGTGTGCCGCGACTACGCCCCCCGCTTTGCCCAGGTACAGGCCAAATACCCACAGGCAACGTTTTTGTGGGTAGATGTGGAAGACGAGGCCGACCTGCTGCACCCGCTGGATGTGGAAGACTTCCCCACGCTGCTGATGGCCACCGGCCCTGAGCCCCGCTTTTTTGGCCCGGTGACGCCGCAGCTGGAAATGCTGGATCGGTTGGTCAAGTCGCAGCTCGACAACGCAGGCGCCCCCGCGCTGGCTGACCCTGAACTGGCGGCCGTTGTGGCGCGGATACGCGCTAAAAACACGCCATGAAAAACGGCACCCTAAGTGCCGTTTAATAAAGTTAAAAAATAGGCCGCTAAAGCTTATGGGGCTTGCTTAAGCAGCTATTTTATTAGTAGCGAACCAAGCAGTCGGGCCTCACTGCTCCGCAAACGCCCGCTCAATCACGAAGTCGCCTTGCTTGGTGGTGTTGCCTTCCATGAAGCCGCGCTTTTCCAGCATGTGCTTCAAATCGCGCAGCATGCCGGGGCTGCCGCAGAGCATGACGCGGTCGTTGGCGGGGTCGAGCGCAGGCAGGCCCAAGTCGGACTGCATCTTGCCGGTCTCGATCAGCGTGGTGACACGGCCCTGGTTCACGAACGGCTCGCGCGTGACCGTGGGGTAGTACAGCATCTGGTTCGTCACCATCTCGCCCAAAAACTCATGGTCAGGCAGCTCGTGGGTCAGGTACTCGCGGTAGGCCAGTTCTGCCACATCGCGCACGCCGTGCACCACAATGACTTTCTCGAAACGCTCGTAGGTCTCGGGGTCACGCGCCACGCTCAAAAACGGCGCCAAGCCGGTGCCGGTGCCAATGAGGTACAGGTTTTTGCCAGGCAGCAGGTAATTGATGAGGAGCGTGCCAGTGGGCTTGCGACCCACCACAATTTTGTCGCCCACCTTGATGTGCTGCAGGCGCGAGGTGAGGGGGCCGTCTTGCACCTTGATGCTCAAAAACTCCAGGTGGTCTTCGTAGTTGGCACTCACAATACTGTAGGCGCGCAGCAGTGGTTTGCCGGTCTCCAGGCGCAGGCCGATCATGGTGAAATGGCCGTTTGAAAAGCGCAAAGTGGGGTCACGCGTGGTGGTAAAGCTGAACAGGCGGTCTGTCCAGTGGTGGACGCTCAAAACGGTTTCTTCTAGAAATGCACTCATCAATTGCCTTGCAAAATGCCACAAATAGCGGGAGGGGAAAACCCTAGAGTGTAAAACCTCGGGGCCTTGGGTGTTTTAAGGCGGCTGGATTCAAGTAAAAACGGGTCGAGCAGCCGTGCTTTTTCAGCATTGCCACTATATTTAGGCTTCGTTCACTTTCAAGCGAGCATTCACCATGGCAACTAACCCTAATCTACCCCGCCTGCGCCACTTTGTGGAGCAAATGGCCGCGCTGCTGGAGCGCCACCCGCAAGAGCCTGAGATTTTGAGCCATGGCGCTGCCCTCTTGGGCGAGCTGGTGGCGCATGACGACTGGTTGCCCGATGCCTACGCCCAGCCTCACCCCCAGTATTACCAACAGTTTTTGCTGCACGCGGACTCATTGGCGCGTTTCTCTGTAGTCAGCTTTGTGTGGGGGCCAGGGCAGGCCACGCCCATCCATGACCACACGGTGTGGGGGCTCATTGGCATGCTGCGGGGTGCCGAGCGCGCCCAGCCTTACGCCAAAAACGGGGCTGGTCACTGGGCACCCAGTGGCGAAACCGTCACCTTGCGGCCCGGGCAAGTAGAAGCCGTGTCGCCCCGTATTGGCGATATCCACCGCGTGAGCAACGCCTTTGCAGACCAAACCTCCATCAGTATTCATGTCTACGGCGCCAACATCGGCGCTGTGCAACGGCATGTTTACCTTGAAGACGGCACTGTTAAAAATTTTGTGTCGGGCTATACCAACCCCACCTTGCCCAATATTTGGAACCTTGCATGACCGCTTCTTCCCCTGAAAAAACCTTTGCTGAAGTACGCCAAGCCTTGCTGGCGGGCCAAGAAATTGCACTGGTTGATGTTCGCGAAGAAGACCCCTTTGCCCAGGCGCACCCGCTTTTTGCCGCCAATCTGCCCTTTGGGCGCCTTGAGCTGGACGCCTGGCGTCGTATCCCGCGCTTGAACACCGCAGTGGTGGTTTATGACGCGGGCGAAGGTCTGGCGGCGCGGGCTTGTCAGCAATTGCAAGCCATGGGCTACACCGACGTATCGCTGTTAGCGGGTGGGCTGGGTGGTTGGCGTGAGGCCGGGGGCGAGCTATTTATCGACGTTAACGTGCCCAGCAAATCGTTTGGCGAGCTGGTGGAGTCTCAGCGCCACACGCCTAGCTTGTCGGCGCAAGAAGTCAAAGCGCTGCTGGACAGCCAGGCCGATGTGGTGGTGCTGGATGCCCGGCGCTTTGACGAGTACCAAACCATGAGTATTCCCGGCGGCGTGAGCGTGCCGGGAGCTGAGTTGGTGCTGCGTGCCCGAGCCCAAGCGCCTGATCCGGCCACGCGCATCATCGTCAATTGCGCGGGGCGCACCCGCAGCATCATCGGCACCCAGTCGCTGGTGAATGCCGGTATTCCCAACCCGGTCTCCGCCCTGCGCAATGGCACGATTGGCTGGAAGCTGGCCGGGCAAGTGCTGGATACGGGCGCCAATCGCCGCGCGCTCGACATCACCGAGGCACAGCGCTTAGAGGCGGCCCGCCAGGCCCGTACCGTGGCTGACCGCGCCGGGGTGAAGCGTGCTGTGAAGGCTGATCTGGCAAAATTTTCAGCAGAAGTAGCCCGCACTACCTTTCAACTGGACGTGCGTACCCCGGAAGAATTTGCTACCGCTCACCTACCCGGCTTCAGCAATGCGCCTGGCGGGCAGTTGGTCCAGGAAACCGATGTGTCGGTGCCCGTGCGCGGGGCGCGCGTGGTGCTGGCCGACCAAGACGGCGTGCGTGCCAACATGAGCGCCTCGTGGCTGGCGCAAATGGGCTGGGACGTGTGGGTGCTGGACGGCGCTACGCCCGAAGATTTCAATGAAACAGGCCCAAGCATCCACGCGCTACCCGAGCCGCAAGGCCCGCTGAGCTGGCTAAGCCCCGCGCAGTTGTCTCACTATTTGCAGACGGAGCCAGCCTTTGATACGGCCGTGCTGGATCTCGGCACCAGCGTTAATTATGTGAAGTGTCACATTCCTGGTGCCTGGTTTGTGCTGCGCTCCGAATCGCACCAAGCCCTGAAAAATATCCCCACCGCCAAGCGCTACGTGCTCACTTGTGACAACAGCCAACTGGCCCGCTTTGCCAGCGCTGAAGTTAAGCAACTCACGGGTGCGGAGGTTTTCGTGTTGCAAGGCGGCACGCAAGCCTGGCTTGATGCAGCTTTGCCCATAGAGCAGGGTGAGACGCGCTTGGCCTCCCCTCGCACAGACCGCTACCGCCGCCCTTATGAGGGCACCGACAGCCCCCACACCGCCATGCAGGCTTATCTGGACTGGGAGTTTGGTCTGGTCGCGCAACTGGCGCGAGACGGTACGCATGGGTTCAGGGTGATTTGAAACCGGGATAAAGCAGGGTGATGGAAATGCGTGCAAACCTCGATGCGTGAGTCCAGCGGCCGGGGCTTTTTGGCTTGCAAGTAAAAAATACTGACGAGTAACAAAATTAACCGCACAGTTTCAAGTGATACC
>CAIMHL010000525.1 GCA_903840825.1 uncultured beta proteobacterium | reverse complement strand
TGGTCTGCCCGGAGGGGATCGAACCCCCGACCCACAGCTTAGATAGCTGACAATAAATCTCCTTTAAGCTTATAAAAACAATCGCCTCTTGCTTTAATTTGCATTATTTGGGACAAACTTGGGACAATTAACTTTAAAAAAATACAAATGGCTACTTTTGAAAAACGCGGTGACTATCAATGGCGCGCTAAAGTACGCCGACTTGGTCACAAGCAAGTCAGCAAGACCTTTGATACCAAAACCGATGCGGAAAATTGGGCGCGCGAAATCGAACGAAAAATGAAACGAGGGGAGATCGATGACCCAAACCCCACCACCCAAAAAAACACAATTTACGAGGCGGTTGACAGTTACAGTGATCTCGTTCTCCCTACCCTCGCATGCAATGGCGATGGCGGACAAATAGTTCATCTGCGTCGGATTGTTCAAGCATTCGGGCCACTTTACGTTGCAGTTTGCGCCCACCCGCAATCAACGCTTGGGCACGTGATTTAGGCTCGGCCAAAAACCTCGGGGCACAGACCGTAATTCATCATCTCAACACATTTTCATCACTAATCTGTCATGCACAAACCGAACTTGGCGTGCATATTCCAACGGTAAACCCTTTAAAGCTGGTTACACGACCCACTTCGTCTCCACCTCGTGATCGAGTCTTGCGAGAAGGAGAGTTCGAATTACTGATCCGTGCTGCAAATGACCCTGGTGAAGGCCCTGGCATGCAATCGGTGATCACAAGTTCGACACCTCCTGAACGTAAGTGATTGATTCCACTAGAAACGGACTTCAAAGTGACAACCTGAGTCAGCATCCACGCCAATGTGGTCCCTCATTCCAAAGTACCACTGGTTGCCATTTTTTCTGGAGTGCATCTCAGGGTCGCGGGCTTTATCTTTGTTCTTGGTTGAACATGGAGCCGGTATCAGGGTGGCATCAACGGCGGTGCCAACTTTGAGGAGTAAGCCGCGCTGGGTCAGGAGTTCATTGACGGTAAGCAGTATTTGCTCAGCCAGTTTGTGTTTTTCCAACCGATGACTGAACCGCAGAATGGTGGTGGCTTCAAGGGCAGGCGACCACACTCTTCAAGCTTTGCAAACTCGCGGTACAAGGGAGTGACGAAGAAGGCCTCTTCCATGACAGGGTCGGACAAGCTGAACCATTGCTGCATGAAGTGAATACGCAACATGGTTGCCAAAGAGAACGGTGGTCTGCCGGTGCGCCCATCTGGATAAAACGGGGAAATGAGTTCAACCAACCCCGCCCATGGCACGACGTGTTCCATCTGATCTAGGAACTCGCGCTTGCGGGTTTTCTTGACACTGAGATTGAGGGCTAAAGAGGCTTGTTTCATGCTATGTATTTTATAGCAAAATAGAGTTTTTCCAACATATTTCATGAGGAGTTATGCAGAGTTTCTCTAACCGTCCAATTAAGTAGCGCCTTGCTGCTCTTGGATTTTTAAGGAAACAGTGAAAACCCCGGGTCAGAGTTTTCATCGGCAAAGCTCATCAAGTGGCAGCTCGCCTCACCCACAAAATGAGTAAATATGATTTATAAATTTGCGATTAAATTAGATTTAAATCGTTTTAATATAATAAATTATGCTAATATGGCGAGGCTATTTATTAACTAAAAGGATTTTTAACATGTTCAAAAGCGTCGTACCCGTGAACAAAGAACGTCACGCCGGTAAAAAAGTCAAAGATATTTCTAGCTTTGACTTTGCCTCCAAGTTTCATATCGCCTATTTGACGATGCATGAATTTGCCCGGGCTGCCTCCATTTTCCCTATTGTTTTTCTAGAAGATAAAGACAAAGATGAATTCCGCCCAGTTGCCCTCATGGGTCTAAATGCGGGTGACAACCTGTTTGTTGATTCTGAAGGCAAATGGCAAGCTTCCTACGTTCCGGCAATCATTCGCCGCTATCCGTTTGCACTTACCCCCAGCGGCCAAGATGGTCAGTACGTGGTTTGCCTAGACGAAGACAGTTCACTGGTCAGTGATACCGAGGGTGCTGCACTGTTTGACGAAAATGGCGAACCTACACAAGTCATCGAAAACGTCAAGCGCTACCTCGCCGAACTCCAGCAAATGGATGCCTTAACACACGGCTTTTGCAAGTTTCTGGCCGCAAACAACATGTTCACCCCGTTGAATATGCGCGTACGCGACAACGACAAGGTCAAGAATGTTTCTGGTTGCTATGTTGTCAACGAAGAGCGCCTGAACAATTTGTCGGACGAGCGCTTCCTGGAAATTAAAAACAAAAGCTACCTGGCTCCCTTGTATGCCCATCTGATTTCTCTGGCGCAAACCGAACGTCTGGTGAAGCTTCAGGACGAAAAGACAGCTGCAGCCAAATAAAAATGAAACGCTGGGTCGCGCTTGGCTTGGCGTTCTTCATGCCAGCTGTCATGGCACAAACTGTGTCAGCCGCAGGGCAACTACCCAACTTGGCTACGCTAAACCAGCAGGCATTTTTGCAGTTGCTGGTTCAGCGCAGCCTAGAAGTGCAGAACAGCCAGTTAAGCTCTGAGGTGGCTAGTCACCTGATGCAGGGAGAAGCTGGTATGTATGAAACCATACTTTTCATGGGTATCCGTGAAGAAGGCCGCAGCAGGCAGCGCACAGCTGATGAGCGCACGCAAAACTTTGCGACAACGGGTACAGCAATCCTTGAAGAAACTGGACAAACCAACGAAGTTGGCATTCGTAATAAGTTACCTTGGGGCGGCGACTTTAGCCTTAGCTACAAAATTGCTAAAAAGTCCAATAATCTGATTCCGAAATACAACAGCGGAAAATATGACTCCGAATACAACACGCTGCTGAACCTCACGCTCAAGCAGCCACTGCTGCGCAACGCTGGTCGAAGTGTGACCGAAACCGACCGCAGAGTAGCGGAGCTAGAACATAAAATTGCATTACAGCAGCTCAACCAGCAAACCCTCAAAACTGGCATTGACGGGCTCAGCCTGTACTGGCAGTTGTACCGCGCTGAGGCCACCCTGGTATTACGTCTCAGCACTTACAAGAGCACAGAGGCTCTGCTGGCAGATGCCAAAGCACGCATCGAGGCTGGCAAACTGCCAGCCAGCTCTATCCTTGAAGCACAAGGGGTCTTACTAAATCGCCAAGCAGAGGTCTTACGCAGCCAGCATGCCCTGCGCGAAGCCCAAGGAAAATTGGCCATTGCGCTAAACGTAACCTGGAATGAAAGCACCTCGCTGTCAACGCAGCCACAACTGCAGCCAATCAATTCAAAGCTGGCTGTCCCACCTACGACACCAGAGCCTGCCCTGGATTTGTGGCCGCCCTACCAGATTGCTCAACTAAAATTTGAGCAGGCACAGACCCGGCTTAAATATGCAAAAAACCAGATGCACCCGCAGGCTGACTTTGTGCTTGGTTACAGCGGCACAGGTTACGACAACAGGGCATCAGCGGCTCGCGCTACTGCCGAGCAAAGCAGTTACCCTGACTGGTACTTTGGTGTCAATATTGAATTGCCACTCAAGAACAATCAAAAAGCACAACAACAATTTCTGGCCCAAAGCACCCGACTGACTCAGGCGGAACTAGAGTTGGCGGCTATTAAAAACTCGTTTTCCAATGATCTGGCTGTGCGCCATAGCGACCTCCTACAGACCCGTACGGTGCTCATCGCCAGCCATGATGAAGTCACACTGCGGAAAACCCTGTTCGACAACGAGCGGCAACGCCACCAACTCGGTGTTGGCTTGCTTGGCAGCTTGATCCAAAAACAGGTAGATTTGACGGAAGCCCAGCAACGGCTTTTGGAAAACCAGATTCGTTTTGAGATCGCCTTGGCAACCTTGCAATATACGCAGGGCATCCTACTCAGCGAGCATCAGATCCAAATCGCCACACAGGCCACCACACTTCAATAAACCACCATGCTCATCACGTCTCTGTTGCAAACACTTGTGCAGCGCATACACCGACCGCTCTGGCTATGTCTGGTACTGGTGATGCCCCTGGGTGCAAATGCCAAAAGTTTTTCAGGCCTGATTTACCCTTTACACGACATCACACTCAGTGCCGGTGTATCGGGCCTTGTGATGAAACGACTGGTGCTTCCGGGTCAGGCTGTCAAGAATGACCAATTGCTGTTGCAATTGGATGACCGGCTGCAAAGCATCGAAAGCAACCGCCGCCGCGTCATTTTTGAAGACCAAAGCGAACTTCAGTCCACAAGTGATCGGTTGCGCATTCTTGACACACTACTTCACGACACCCGTGCCGTGTTCAACAGTACTAGCTCCATCAGTAAAGATGAGTTGCTGCGCCTAGAAGCAGAGCAGCTGGCCAGTAGGGGGCGTCTGGCGCAATTGATCGAGCAAAAAAAACGTGAACAACTCGACTATGAATCAGCCGAAGGTGACCGGCTCCAACGCCAGATCATGGCGCCCATCAGCGGCGTTGTCACCAAGGTCGCTCCTCAAGTCGGTGAATGGGTCAAGCCGGGCGATCCGCTGCTGCATCTGGTAGATACATCTATTGCCATACTACGTCTAGCCGTGCCACACAGCTTGGCAAACACGCTCAAAACCGGGGCGCAGCAGCTGATACGGCTGGAATCTGGCAGTAGCGTGACCGAGGTCACCGGTCAAGTCAAATTTGTGTCGCCGGTGGCAGACCCAGCCAGCGGTCTAGTGCAGGTCGAGGTCAGCTTCAGCAACCCTGCGCGTCGCGTCAAAACCGGGATCAATGGCACGATCGACATCGCGCCTTGA
>CAIMHL010000524.1 GCA_903840825.1 uncultured beta proteobacterium | reverse complement strand
GGTCATCACCATGTTGGGCGTTGTCAAAGACATTACGGCGCAAAAAAAGGCCGAGTTGTCGCTGGCCTTGCATCGCGACAACTTGGAGGAGTTGGTCAGGGCCCGAACCATTGCGCTGTCTGCATCTGAACAAGAAACGAAGAAATTCAACCGATCTTTGCGCATGTTGAGTCGCTGCAACATGGCCATCGTTCACGCCCGGGACGAGCATTTGCTGCTCGATGAGTTGTGCCAACACATTTGTGAAAATGGCGACTTTTTGATGGCTTGGTTTGGCTTGATGGCGCCAGGCTCAGAGTCTCTGATGTTGCCTGTGGCCCAGTTTGGTTACCCCTCGGGTTATCTTAAAATTATTCAAACCCGCTGGGCTATCGAGCAAGCATTGGGCACAGGTCCCATCTGTGCGGCCATTGCAACCGCCAAAACCCAAGTCAGTCAAAACCTGTGGCAAGAGCCCTTTGACCTGCTTTGGCAAAAAGCGGGTGATTCGCATGACACGCATTCCTTTATTGCGCTGCCGCTTTGGGTGGGCGACAAGTTGCTGGGGGTTCTGGCGATTCACTCCGAACACATCCATGCCTTCTCACCGCCTGAGGTGGTGCTGCTTGAAGAGCTGACGCGAAATATTGCCTTCGGGCTTAAAACCCTGCGCGCCCGCCAAGATCTTGACCGCTACCAATTACGACTAGAAGATTTGGTGGCGACACGTACCGCTGAGTTGTCAGAGGCCAAAGACATAGCCGATGCAGCCAACCTGGCCAAGGGTGCATTTCTAGCCACCATGAGCCATGAATTACGCACGCCGCTCAACGCCATTATTGGTCTTGGTGGGCTTCTGGAGGGCTCCAACCTGACTCAGCGCCAGCGGGATTACACCAGCAAGATCCAGCTCTCGGGCAAAACACTGTGCGCCCTGATTGACGACATTCTGGATTTCTCAAAAATTGAAAGCGGCGAACTCAACCTCGTGGTCGGCACTTTTTCCCTGCGAGACATTCTGCATTCAACCATTGAGTTGGTCAGCATCAACTTGGGCGATAAACCCATAGAGTCACTCATCGACGCGGCCGCAACCCTGCCCGATGCCTTACTTGGGGATGCTTTACGCCTGCAGCAGGTATTGCTCAACCTGTGTTCCAACGCCATTAAATTCACCTTCGCTGGTGAAATTATTTTATCGGTGCATGTGGTGACGATGACCGCCATGGACGTCACGCTTAAATTTTCTGTTAAAGACACGGGCATTGGTATTGCGCCAGACAAGCAGGCCAGTATTTTTGATGAATTTACCCAAGCTGACTCTTCTATCAGCCGTACTTACGGTGGTACCGGGTTGGGTTTGGCCATCAGTTCACGCCTGGTCCGGCTGATGGGTTCTGAACTTCTGGTGAGCAGTGCGCTGGGCGAGGGCAGTGAATTTTCATTTACGGTCAAATTTCCGCTGGGTCAAAGTAGTTTTGCCCCAGTTGAAAATGAGTTGCCCAAAGGGCTTCGCGTGCTGATAGTGGATGATCACCCGTTGGCGCTGACCCTGCAAACCCAAAATTGCCAGGCCTTTGGCTGGCAGCCCACAGCCGTATCAAGCGCTGCTGCCGGTTTGCTGGCCTTGCAAAGCAGTATCGCGGATGGCTTCACCTTTGATGTCTTGCTGTTGGATTGGCGCATGCCTGACATGGATGGCCTGGCGATGTTGCAGATGGCGCACAACACGCCGGGTCTGGTTCTGCCTCTGGTCATTTTGATGGCACCCGCCTTTGAATTGGAGCAAGCGGCTTTGGCCGGTGCCGAACTTGCACTGGATGGGCTGGTCGCCAAGCCCTTTGGCCCCGATGGCTTACGGCTTGCCGTGACCCGCGCCTATGCAGGCGACTACACCGAAATATTGCCCATGCTAGGCAAGCCTGACCGCTCCCTATCCGGCATGCGCTTGTTGGTCGCCGAGGACAATGCCTTGAACCAGGAGGTGATTGAGCAAGTGCTGACCCAGGCGGGCGCTACTGTGGTGCTCGCCTCAAATGGTTTAGCTGCCGTGGCAGCGCTGCGTAAGAAAGATGTGCGCTTTGATGCCGTCTTGATGGATATACAAATGCCTGTGATGGATGGCTACAACGCCACCCGGCTGATCCGGGACGAACTCGGTCTTCACAAATTGCCCATCATTGCTGTGACGGCTCACGCGCGCCCTGAAGACCGTGAAAAGTCGCGCCTGGCCGGCATGGTCGGCCACTTGGTGAAGCCCCTGAATGTGAAAGACCTGCTCGCACTAGTCAGCCGCGTTCGTGGCTCGAAAGAGGGCGACTTTTTTGTGAACAATGAGTCGGTTTTAAAAACCGTCCTCGTTGCGGGTGAATGGCTCGCCATCGACATCGAAGGTGTCACTACTATGCTGGGCGGCGACGAGGCCAAGTGCCTTGAGATGCTGACTAAATTCATTAATCAGCATGGCGCCGATATTCAACTTGTTCGCCAGCGACTAGCCAACGGTGATGAACCAGGGGCGATAGCCCTGCTGCACGCCCTGTGTGGCATCGCTGGTTTTTTGCAGATAAAAACCTTGGCCAGCTTGTCGTCAAGCGCCGAGGAGGCCTTGCGCACCGGGCGTGCGAGTGAGATGACTGGTTTGCTTATCGCGCTGGAAGAAACCATGCTGGCCGTGGATGCCGACATACAGGACTTTGCGCAGCGCCTTCGATCCTGAACCGCCTTTAAG
>CAIMHL010000523.1 GCA_903840825.1 uncultured beta proteobacterium | reverse complement strand
GCCATCGGTGATTTGCGCCTGGCCGTGGGCCTTGGCTTTGATCTGCTCGCGCACGGCTTTGTTTTTGACCACGATGATCTCAAACGGCTGCAAGCCGCTAGACGTGGGGGCCAAGCGGATGGCTTCCAGAATGCGGTCCACTTTTTCTTGCGGCACCGCCAGCTCGGGGTTCATTTTTTTGGTGGCGTAACGCCATTGGAGTTTTTGCAGGAGTTCGGACATGAGAGGCTTTCGTTGACAAAGTAAAGGGTCAGCAGACTGACCCAGGGTGGAATAGAAAATTTATGGATTTAAGGCCTGTGAAGGCCTTTTGGCGTGCTTAACCAGCTATTTTATTTATAGCGTAAAAATTTTGCCCGGGTTCATGATGTTCTTCGGGTCCAGCGCGCGTTTGATGGTGCGCATCATGTCGACCGCACCCTCGCCGGTCTCGGTCAGCAGGAAGTCCATTTTGTGCAGGCCAATGCCGTGCTCGCCCGTGCAAGTGCCTTCAAGGCGCAGCGCGCGGGCTACCAGCGCATGGTTGAGCTGCTCGGCTGTTTCGCGTTCTTCGGGCTTGTCTGGGTCGATCAAATAGCCGAAATGGAAGTTGCCATCGCCCACATGGCCGACCAAAAAGTAGGGGATGCCGCTGGCGTCCGCCTCGACCACCGAGTCCAGCAGGCAGTCGGCCAGGCGTGAAATCGGCACGCAGGTGTCGGTGGAAATGGCGCGGCATCCAGGTTTGCTTTGGATGGCGGCAAAGTAGGCGTTGTGGCGCGCGGTCCAAAGGCGTGTGCGCTCTTCGGGCGTGGTGGCCCACTCAAATTCCATGCCGCCAAACTCGGAGGCAATCTCCTGCACCAGCTCAGCCTGTTCTTTGACGCTGGCCGGCGAGCCATGAAACTCCATAAGCAGCAAGGGCGCTTCTTTCAAGCCCAGCTTGGCGTAGGCGTTGACCATGCGCACGGTGTTGCTGTCAATCAGCTCCACGCGGGCAATCGGGATGCCCATCTGGATGATCTGGATGGTGGTGCGCACCGAGGCCTCAATGCTGGGGAAAGAGCAAATGGCCGCCGAGATGGCCTCGGGCAGCGGATAGAGCTTGACGGTGACCTCGGTGATCACGCCCAACGTGCCCTCTGAGCCCACCATCAGGCGGGTTAGGTCGTAGCCGGCGCTGCTTTTCTTGGCGCGGGTGCCGGTGCGGATGATGTCGCCTTGCGCGGTGACGACTTGCAGCGCCAGCACGTTTTCGCGCATGGTGCCATAGCGCACGGCGTTGGTCCCGCTGGCCCGCGTGGCGCTCATGCCGCCCAGCGTGGCGTCTGCGCCGGGGTCAATCGGGAAAAAGAGGCCGGTGGACTTGACCGCCTCGTTGACCTGCTTGCGCGTCACGCCGGGCTGCACGGTCACGGTCAGGTCTTCGGCGTTGATGGACAGCACCTGGTTCATGCGGCTCACATCAATGCTGATGCCACCTTGCACGGCCAGCAAATGCCCCTCTAAAGATGAGCCAATGCCAAACGGAATGACCGGCACGCTGTACTGGCTGGCCAGCTTCACCGCATCGGCCACGTCTTGCGTGCTCTCAGCAAACACCACCGCCGAAGGTGGGGGCACCGGCGCAAAGGCCGACTCATCGCGCCCATGCTGCTCACGCACCACCAATGCGGTGGAGCAGCGCTCGTTAAAACGGGCTTTTAGCGCGTCAATCAGGGCTTGTGGCACCTCGCGTGACAGGATGGCGGGGGCAAGGTGGGCGCTGGGGGTAGGGGCGTTCATGGGTTGACTCCAGTTCAATCACCGCATTATCACGAAATGCAGCCGCGTTGCTTGTCACGTTCCAGCGTAGCGAAACAGCTGATCGCCGCTTGGTGCGTGAATTTGGGCATTGAACGACACCACGATGCGGTCGCGCGCGCCCACATACGGCATGGCCTTGTGCGGTAAAAAAGCGGGGAATACGATGAGCTCGCCCTCGGTAGGGGCCACATCCAAGGTGGCGTTTTGCATCCAGGCGTTGCCCATGTCCATGTGCGCACCGCCCAGCAAAGGGAAGAGTGGGCTGTAAAACCGTGTCGCCCCATTGAGGGGCCCAAACTGCGGTTGAGCAATGCGCTGCTCGGGCGGGTCTACCTGCACGTAATACACGCCCGACCAAGAGCAGTTGCCATGGGTATGTACGTCATGGAAAGAAGCCCCGTT
>CAIMHL010000522.1 GCA_903840825.1 uncultured beta proteobacterium | reverse complement strand
TCAGCGTAAATCTTGGCGCCACGCGCTTTGGCGTGTTCATATTCTTCAAGGACCATAACGCCAGCACCCTCGCCCAAGACAAAACCGTCGCGGTCTTTGTCAAACGGACGAGAGGCGGTAGTGGGGTCATCGTTGCGCGTGCTCATGGCGCGCATGGCGGCAAAGCCACCAATTCCGAGGGGTGAGACCGTGGCTTCAGAGCCACCAGCCACCACCACATCGGCATCGCCGTATTCAATCATGCGGCCTGCTTCACCGATGCAATGCAGACCGGTCGTACAGGCGGTAACGATGGCGAGGTTGGGGCCTTTGAAACCAAAACGAATGGAGACGTGTCCGGCGATCATGTTGACAATGGTCGACGGCACAAAAAATGGGGAGATACGACGTGCACCCTTGGTGGTGTACTCACCGTGCATGTGCTCAATCATGGGCAATCCGCCAATGCCTGAACCTATCACACAGCCAATGCGGGTGGCTAACTCATCATCCAGGGCATCACCTGTGGGCAAGCCGGAGTCGGCCACTGCTTGAGCGGCTGCAGCAATTCCAAAGTGAATGAAGGAGTCCATCGTGCGCGCTTCTTTGGCACTGATGTAGGTATCAAGGACGAATCCTTTGACTTCACCGGCGATTTTGCAGGAGAAGGAGGACGCATCAAATTTAGTAATCAGGTCAATGCCTGATTTTCCGGCCAGCAAGTTGGCCCATGCCTCAGACACCGTGTTACCCACGGGGCTGACACAACCTAAACCTGTTACAACAACGCGACGACGGGTCATAAATATTTGCAATCAGTAGTTGGTCTAAAGAAAGCCGCCTGGAGCGGCATGAAACCAGGCCATTGAACCGGCACACTCCCGTTGGGGACTGTGCCGTTCGCCACAGTTGACGCAGCAGCGCGTTGGCGCGGCCTACCTCTCAATTACGCTTTTTTGTGCGTATTAGCGTAGTCGATGGCGTTTTGCACCGTCGTGATTTTTTCAGCATCTTCGTCAGGAATTTCAATTCCAAACTCGTCTTCCAAAGCCATCACCAGTTCAACGGTGTCCAGGGAGTCTGCGCCCAGATCGCCAACAAAGGCTTTTTCATTGGTCACTTGTGACTCTTCTACACCGAGTTGTTCGGCAATAATTTTTTTCACGCGTGCTTCGATATCGCTCATGGGGGTTCACTCAGAGGGTAGTAAATTAATCCGCAATTCTAGCCGGGCTTGGGAAGATGCCCCTGACCTGGCTGCCGAGCGGATAAATCGGCTTGATTCATTTAGTTTAAAGACCAAAGCTTACATCAGCATGCCGCCGTTGACGTGCAGTTCCTGCCCCGTCACATAGGCGGCTTCTGGCGAAGCGAGGTAAGCCACAGCGTGGGCTATGTCAGCAGGCTTGCCCAGATGGCCCAAAGGTATCTGGGTCAGGAGCGCTTTGTGCTGGTCTTCGTGCAAGCTGGCGGTCATGTCGGTCTCGATAAAACCGGGGGCCACACAGTTGACCGTGATGTTGCGCGAACCCAGCTCACGGGCC
Source organism: uncultured beta proteobacterium (assembly GCA_903840825.1). GTDB lineage: Bacteria > Pseudomonadota > Gammaproteobacteria > Burkholderiales > Burkholderiaceae_C > Rhodoferax. The sequence continues at coordinate 4,044 of CAIMHL010000522.1, read as the reverse complement.
AGCGCACGGCTCATGCCTGCCACACCGGCCTTGGCAGCCGCGTAGTTGGCTTGACCAGGGTTGCCGGAGGCGCCGACCACCGAGGTGATGCTGATGATGCGGCCGTAGCGCTGCTTCATCATGGTGCGCATGACCGCACGGCTCATGCGAAAAACGGCTTTGAGGTTGGTGTCCAGCACGGCATTCCACTCGTCGTCTTTCATGCGCATGGCGAGGTTGTCGCGCGTGATGCCCGCGTTGTTCACCAACACTTGCAGGCCACCGTGCTCTTTCACGATCTCGTCAATCAAGGTTTGCGCGGTGGCGGCATCGTTGACGTCGAGCGTTTTGCCTGTGCAGCCAGGGAAACCAGCCAGTGCCTGGCTGATTTTTTCAGCACCTGCGTCTGTGGTGGCCGTCCCCACCACTTTTAATCCGCGCTGGGCCAGTTCAAGGGCAATGGCAGCGCCAATGCCACGGGAAGCGCCGGTCACCAGGGCCACCTGGCCCGCAAAGTTAATCTCACTCATTCGATTCACCCAACAAAATATTTTTAACCGACACCAAGCTTTCAGGGTCCAACAAGGACAGACCGACCAGCTCAGGATCAATGCGTTTCACCATACCCGCCAGCACCTTGCCTGGGCCACATTCCACCACGGTGGTCATACCCTGCGCCTTGATGGCCCCCAGGCATTCCACCCAGCGAACCGGCCCAAAGGCTTGGCGGTACAGGGCATCACGGATGCGGTCAGCAGTAGTTTCCACCGCCACGTCAATGTTGTTGATAACCGTGATTTGAGGTGGCAAAAAAGAGGTCTCTGCCAACTTGACGCGCAGTTTTTCGGCGGCGGGCTTCATCAAACTCGAATGGAACGGGGCTGACACGGGCAGCGACAAAGCGCGTTTGGCACCGTTGGCTTTCAAGACCTCACAGGCCTTTTCAACAGCAGCTTTACTGCCGGCAATCACGGTTTGACCGGGGTCATTGAAGTTGACGGCTTCGACAACTTCCAGGGAATCAGGGCCAAATGCAGCGGTCACGTCCAAGCAACCGGCGATTACTTTGGCGGCATCCATGCCCAAAATAGCGGCCATCGCACCAACGCCCACGGGGACGGCATCTTGCATGGCTTGCGCCCGAAAACGCACCAAGGGCGTGGCCTGCGCCAAGGTCAAGACCCCTGCTGCGACCAAAGCGGAATATTCACCCAGTGAGTGCCCGGCGACCACCGAAGGCGCAACACCGGTCTCCGCCATCCAGACCCGGTAGGCGGCCACCGCGCTGACCAACATCACGGGTTGGGTGTTGGTGGTCAAGCCCAGCAGCTCTTTGGGGCCTTCTTTGATGAGTTGACCCAGGTCTTCCCCCAGGGCATCCGACGCTTCTTTTAGCGTTTCGAGGACGACCGGGTGATCACCCCAGGCATCCAACATGCCCACTGATTGAGAGCCTTGGCCCGGAAAAACAAATGCAAATGGTTTCATGCGGTTCCCGTAAAAATTAGTATTTAAATTAGGCTCAAACTCATGATGAGCATCCACTCAAAGCTATAGATTCAAGAGCACGGCGCCCCAAGTAAATCCACCGCCCACGCCTTCAAGCATCAGCAGTTCACCAGGCTTGATCTTGCCACTGCGCACGGCGGTATCCAGGGCCAAAGGGATGGAGGCAGCCGACGTGTTGCCGTGCTGATCGACGGTCACGATGACCTTGTCCATCGACAATTTGAGCTTCCTTGCGGTGCTCTGCATGATGCGGATATTGGCTTGATGGGGCACCAACCAGTCCACATCTTCGGCCACTTTACCGGCCTTGGCCAAGGTGTTGCGGGCCGCTTGATCGAGCAAGCCCACGGCCAACTTGAATACGGCCTGCCCGTCCATCTTGAGCAAAGGTTCGCCCAGCACTTGCCCGCCCGAGACATGGCCTGGCACGCACAAAATACCAACATGCTTGCCATCCGCATGCAAGTCACTGGCCAGAATACCCGGCGTGTCAGACGCCTCGAGCACCACAGCACCAGCGCCATCGCCAAACAAGACGCAGGTAGTGCGGTCCTTGAAATCAAGAATACGGGAAAACACTTCAGCGCCAATGACCAGGGCTTTTTTGGCAGCACCGGTCTTGATCATGGCGTCAGCCACCGTCAGGGCATAAATAAATCCACTGCACACCGCCTGCACATCAAAAGCAGCGCAGCCGTTGGCACCCAGCTTGTTTTGCAAAATACAGGCGGTTGAGGGGAAAACCATGTCAGGGGTCGAGGTGGCCACAATGATCAGGTCTACGTCCTCGGGCTTGAGGTTCGCCGCTTGCAAAGCGTGGCGCGCCGCTTCCAGTCCCAAATCACTGCTGCACATGCCAGGGTCAGCAAAGTGGCGCGCCCGAATGCCGGTGCGCTCCACAATCCAGTCGTCCGACGTTTCAACGCCTTGGGCTGCCAGTTCGGCCACCAGATCGGCATTGGTCAGTTTTCTGGGGGGCAGATAGCTGCCGGTGCCTGTAATGCGTGAGTAAATGGTCATGGCTCAGTCAGAGTTGGCCAGGCTGACAGTTGAAGAGGGCGGGATGGCAGCCACAAAGTTGGCTGCCTTGGCGATCCTCACCTGAACCCGGTCAAGCAAGTTGTTTCGGGCTGCATCATACGCCCGAGTCAAAGCAAACTGGAAAGCCAACTCATCGGCAGAGCCGTGACTTTTAAACACCAGACCCCGAAGGCCCAACAAAGCTCCACCGTTGTAGCGGCGATGGTCCATGCGCTTTTTAAGCGCCGATATGATCGGATAAGCGGCAATAGCAGCCATTTTGGTGAAGATATTTCGTGAAAATTCTATTTTTAGAAAATTCACAATCATGGTCGCCAAACCTTCGCTGGCCTTCAAGGCCACATTGCCGACAAAGCCGTCGCACACCACAATGTCTGCGGTGCCCTTGAAAATATCATTGCCTTCGACATTTCCATAAAAGTTGATCTCGCCGGATTTGGAGGCTGAACGAAGCAGTTCACCCGCTTTTTTGATGACTTCGTTGCCTTTGATAGCCTCTTCACCAATATTGAGCAAGCCCACAGTAGGGTTGTCATTACCGCTCAACACCGACACCAGCGCTGAGCCCATCATGGCAAATTGAAGCAAGTGCTCGGCGGAACAGTCCACATTGGCGCCCATGTCTAGCACGGTGGTAGCACCGCCCTTGGCATTGGGAATCTGACCTGCGATCGCCGGGCGATCTATGCCATCAAGTGTTTTGAGCAAGTAACGTGAAATCGCCATCAGTGCGGCGGTATTGCCTGCAGAGACCGCAGCATGAGCTGCACCATCCTTCACCTGCTGGATAGCCACCCGCATGGAGGAGTCTTTTTTACGGCGGAGTGCCACCTCAAGCGGATCATCCATGCCCACCACTTCAGTGGCCGCGATGATTTTTGCGCGAGCATGGGAGAAGGCACTCAGTGCCTCGGGCAACCCCACCAACAGCAACTCCACATCAGGGTAACGATCAAGGAATTTTTGGCAGGCAGGAAGCGTGACGACGGAACCGTGGTCGCCTCCCATGCAGTCGACAGCAATGGTGATCATGGGAATTAGTGCAAAGCTAAGTGGCAACCGAACTTCGGCGGCATAAATAGAAAAGCCCGACGCTACTGTTTAAGTAGCTTCGGGCCTTGACTTGGTCAGGCTATTAAGCTTCTGACTTCGCCTTGATCACTTGGCGACCACGGTAAAAGCCATTTGGGCTGATATGGTGGCGCAAGTGTGTTTCACCAGTGGTGGTTTCAACGGCGATACCAGGCACAACAAGCGCGTTGTGTGAGCGGTGCATACCGCGCTTTGAAGGTGATTTTTTGTTCTGTTGGACAGCCATGATCTGCTCCTTGCGTCATTACGTTGCGAAGGCCGCAACATCTTGGGGTTTGTGAAACGCGTAACCAAACAGTTCACGCGAAGCCTTAAATTATAGCTTAAGCCAGCTGACTAACTTGGCTTGGTACTTTTCAGTGATGCCAAAGCTGCGAATGGATTGAGCTTTTCAGCCAAGGCCGTCTCAAATCCAGCGTCCAC
>CAIMHL010000521.1 GCA_903840825.1 uncultured beta proteobacterium | reverse complement strand
TGACGCCCACACGGCGCTGATTCATGCCGATGGCGAAACGCCTGACCTGGCTGAACTCATCAATGAGATGTCACTACGTACCGATTCGGGCTATTTGTTTGGCGGCTTGTCCGCCAGCCGCGGACCCTCGGTGCAGTTTGCTGTGGCCGGCAATGGCAATATCAGTGGGCATGGCGCCGCGGGCGGGGTGTTCAGCGGGGGCTTGAGCGGCGTGGCGTTTGGCGAGGGCGTGGGCCTGGTGTCGCGCGTCACCCAGGGCTGCTTGCCTTTGGCCCGCGCCCACCAAGTGACGGCTTGTACGCGCAATATGGTGTCGGAGCTGGACGGCGAGCCTGCGCTGGACGTGATGCTGCGCGAGCTAAACGTCTCTTTGGAGCAGCCTGAGCAGGCGTTAAAAGTCGTGCGCGCCACCCTGGTCGGGCTGCTGGGCATTGAGGGTAGCGCTGGTGTGGCCGGGGACGCCTTGGCCGTGAGCCGCACGGGTAACTTTGGCAGCGATGTCATCGTGCGCCACATCATCGGCCTAGACCCGGCCCGCCGCGGGATTGCGGTGTCTGCCGAGTTGGAGACCGGCATGCAGCTGGCTTTTTGCCAACGCAATGTGCAGGCGGCCAAGGCTGATTTGATGCGCGTCTGCGCTGAAATCCGTGAAGAGCTGGAGCCCCAAGAGTTGCCCATTGAGGCCGCCATGGCCTTGGCCGCCTCCGAGGCCGAAGCCGCACCGCACCCGGCACGGGGCATTGCCGGGGCAATTTACGTCAGTTGCTCAGGCCGGGGTGGACCGCATTTTGGTGGCCCCAGTGCCGAGTTACAAATTGTGCGTCGCGCTTTGGGCGATGTGCCGCTTGTCGGCTTTTTTGCCGGCGGCGAGATTGCCCGTAACCATCTTTATGGCTACACCGGAGTGTTGACTGTTTTTACGTCGAATTAGTCAGTAAAACACTTGATTCTGGCATTCACTCTTCTTTCTTCAACCCCAGCGCCGCCTCGTACAACACATTGCGTGACGCACCGGTGATGTCTGCGGCCAGTTTGACAGCGGTTTTAAGCGGCAACTCGGCGAGCAGCAGCTTTAGCACGCGCAGCTCGGCGCCAGACTCTACGGCCACTACCGCCGGGTGTAGCACCAGCACAAATTCACCCCGGCTGCGGTTGGATTCAGCACCCATCCAGCCGGGGAAATCACTGGCCTTGACCGTGGCAATTTCTTCAAACTGTTTGGTTAGCTCACGCCCGATGGTAATTAGGCGATCGCCCAGCACGGCCAGCGCTGTGGCCAGAGCCTCGATGCGGTGCGGCGCCTCTAACAGCACGATCGCACGGGCTTCAAACGACAGGGTTTGAATGGCGTTGGCGCGCTCGGTGGCTTTGGATGACAAGAAGCCGACGAACACAAAAGCGCCTTGCTGCGCGCCGTCATCGGTGATGCCGGCCACGCTCAGGGCGGTGGTCACGCTGCTGGCACCGGGCAAGGGCACCACGGGCAAGTGGGCACGGCGCACGGCAGCTACCAAGCGCGCGCCGGGGTCGCTAATGGCGGGAGTGCCGGCGTCGCTGGCGTAGGCCACGCGCTGGCCCTGGTTCAGGCGGTCAATCACGGTTTGCGCGGCTTCGGACTCGTTGTGCTGGTGCACGGCCAGCAGTTGGGCACTGTTTTTGTCAATGCCGTAAGCGCGTAAGAGCGTTTGGGTGTGGCGCGTGTCTTCACAGGCAATGGTGTCGGCCAGTTGCAGCACATGCAGGGCGCGCAGGGTGATGTCAGCCAGGTTGCCGATGGGCGTGGCTACCACGTAAAGTGCCCCGGGCGGATAATTCTGGCCAGAGGCGGCCTGAGAGGCTGCACTCAGGGCAGCAGCATAAGCAGAGGCGTAATGAGAACTCAATGGTATTTCCCCAAATCAAATCAGTGCGGCCCACCACCAAGCAAGTTGGTGATGCGGCTGAAGAGGCGGCGCTGAATTATTTGCAGCGGGCTAATTTGCGTCTTCTTGAGCGCAATTATCGGACGCCCGGGCGCGGCGGTGGAGAAATCGACCTGATCATGCGAACGCCCGACGGCACCACGGTGTTTGTCGAGGTGCGCCAGCGCAAAAGTGCCAGCCACGGCGGTGCCGGTGCCAGCATCAGCGCACCCAAGCAGCGGCGCATCATATTTGCCGCCCGCCACTACCTGACGCGCCTGCGCGAGCCACCCCCCTGCCGGTTTGATGTGGTGCTGATTGAAATGGGTGAGATAACTTGGCTGCAGGGAGCATTTGAGGCGTATTGAGGAGTCTGATAGTCAAGGTGGCCCCTAGTTATTTATTTTAATAGCTATTAAGCTCGTATAGTTAATCCATTTGATTATTAAAATAACCAAATGATCTACCCGTCAAGCGCCATCATTGAGATTCACCACGCCGGCCGTTGGCATCCAGCGGCGCAGTTGCACGCGCTCACTCACAGCCGGATTCGATTCAGCTACTTGGATGACTATGTCTTTGGTGATGTCAACCTGCCGGTATCGCTGACTCTGCCTGTCGGGCTGTGGCCCGAGCTGAACGTGGAAGGTCTGATGGGCCTGCAGCCATACCACAGGCCACCGTCATTTTTATATGACTTGGTGCCCCAGGGAAAAGGCCGCAAGTTCCTGCTCTCAGAACTGAAACTTCCCGACAGCGATGAGATGATCATGCCGCTGCTGATGGCCGGGGCCTTTAATCCGATTGGGTGCCTGCGAATTAGCATGGCCATGGCTTTTTATGCCCAAGAGGCTATCAAAAACCCAGACCCGCAGTTGGCCGCTGGTGTGAGTCTTGAAGACATCACGCAGCGCAGCGACGAGTTTCTTGACCACATTTCACTTCACTCGATGTTGGCCACAGGCACCACAGGCGTGCAAGGGGTTGCGCCCAAATTTTTGCTGACCACCGACCAAGAGGGTCGTTGGTATGCTGACATGGCACTGCCTGATGAGCGGGCCCACGAACACTGGCTGGTCAAATTGCCGCGTGGCAAAAGTGAGGATGACCGCGCGGTGTTGCGCAACGAGGCTGCGTACCTGCGCACAGCCGCCGCCGCAGGCTTACGGTGCCTATACCCGCCCGTGCTGCATGGCGAGATGTTATTTGTGCGCCGCTTTGACCGCATGGCAGTGCCTGGCGGTGTGCACCACCTGCACCAGGAAAGTCTGGCAAGCCTCAGTGGCCAGCGTGGCTTTGGCATGGCGGCATCGCAGCAGTCTCTCGTGGCGGCTCTGAGAGCCGTCGTGACCGATCCCGCCCGGGAAACGCTGGAGTTCATCAAGCGCGATGTACTCAATCTTGCGCTGCGCAACACCGATAACCATGCCCGAAACACCGCCGTACAGCGCACCCCGGATGGCCGTATTCAACTCACTCCTGTGTTTGACTTTGCGCCGATGTTCAAAGACCCGGAGGTCATAGCACGCAGTTGCCAATGGCGCGACAAGGCCGGCGTGCGGCAATCAAATTGGGCGCAGGTCATCGAGCAGCTGGAAGTGCCTGACGACGAGCGCACCGCCATCTTGGCTGAGTTGACCCTTTTTGCCAAAACAGTGGGCCGGCTAGACGAGACCGCGCGCGCCTGCGGTGTGGAGCCCGAGGTGCTGACGCAGTGCTTGAAGTCAATTGAAGAACAGGCGCGCCAACTGGAGAGCCTAGGCGGAGTCGATCATGGATAAACGGGTTAAAAAACCGATCTCACCCGAAGTAGCCGCCAGCAGGCGGGAGACTTTTTATGCAGACATTGCCAGCGGCACCCTGACAATTTCTGAAGCTGTCGTGGCTATGCGAAAAATCAGCCGCCTGACGCAGCAGGAGTTTGCCACCCACCGCGGGATCAGCGTACAAGCGCTCAAGCAAATTGAAGCAGGCACAGCAAACCCCACGGTGCAGACCTTGCAAAGTATCTCGGATATTTTCGGATTGAAGATCGGGTTTGTGCCAAAGAAGCCAGGTTAACCCCGGCCCGGAGTTGACAGCCAGGCGGAAGGTGTAAAACGGGCCGGGTATCATTGAGCCATGTTAGAACAACGAATTCAACAACACTTCATTGACAGCGCTGACTTGAAATACCAGTCGGCGCAAGTCCTCAGTAAACCCATTGCTGACGCTGTACAGGCCATGTTGACCTGTGTCACCAGCGGCGGCAAAGTGCTGGCTTGTGGCAACGGCGGCTCAGCCGCTGACGCGCAGCATTTCTCCGCCGAATTTGTGGGGCGCTATGAGCGCGAGCGGCCTGAGTTGGCCGCTATTGCGCTCACCACTGACAGCTCCATCATCACGGCCATTGCCAACGACTACGACTTCAATGTGATTTTTTCACGTCAGGTGCGTGCGCTGGGTCAGCCTGGGGATGTTTTGCTGGCAATCTCCACCAGCGGCAACTCAGCCAACGTGTTGGCCGCCATTGAAGCGGCGCATGAGCGCGAAATGGTGGTGGTGGCATTAAGCGGGCGCGGCGGCGGCAAGATGAACCAGGCCCTGCGGGACACCGATGTGCATATTTGCGTGCCCCATGAGCGCACCGCACGCGTTCAAGAGGTGCATATTTTGGCGCTGCACTGCATTTGTGATGCCGTAGACACGCTCTTACTTGGCGATCAGGAAGTTTAAACATGAAATTTACCCCCCAAAAAATTGCTACGCTCCTCGTTTTGACTGCCTCCCTGGGCGGTGGCTTGAGCGCCTGTGCGCCCATGATTGTGGGCGGTGCTGTGATGGGCTCTTTTGTGGCGACTGACCGCCGCACTGCTGGCACGCAGGTGGAAGACGAAGGCATTGAGCTGCGGGCAGCTAACCGCATCCGTGAAAATTTGGGCGAGCGCGTGCACATCAACGTGACCAGTTTTAACCGTCAGGTCTTGCTGACCGGCGAGGCGCCCACAGCCAAAGACAAGGCCTTGGTGGAGCAAATGGTGTCCAAGGTGGAGAGCGTGCGCGCGATCGTTAATGAAATAGGCCTGACAGGCAATGCCTCCTTGACCCAGCG
>CAIMHL010000520.1 GCA_903840825.1 uncultured beta proteobacterium | reverse complement strand
CCTGTTCGAATTCGTCGACGGGAAAACCCGTATGGGCCCGTGGGCTAACATGTGCATGCCTTGCTATCGCAAGGTAGGCGTGGGCCTAGGCGTGGGACGTGGCCCATCCCCAAACAGCGGTCGGATATCGCCATCGCGATAGTCAACTTTTGCTCAATCAACAAAACGGAAATTCCCCGATTTTTAAGTTCTTTGAGGTAATCTGCCACCAACTCGACAATTTTGGGCGCCAAGCCTTCGGTGGGCTCGTCAATAATGATGAGGTCGGGGTCTCCCATCAAGGCCCGGCACAAGGTGAGCATTTGCTGCTCACCCCCTGAAAGCACACCTGCCGAGGTGTACCGACGCTCTTCAAGTCGGGGAAACAAGGCAAACATGTCTTCAAACGACCAGCGTCCGGTTTTTCGGGCACTTTTCTGACCAAGGAGCAAGTTTTGCTCGACGGTGAGTGATGGAAAAATGTCGCGGCTTTCTGGCACATAACCCAGCCCCAATTGGGCGATCTCAAAGGTTTTCTTACCGACAATTTCTTGTCCCTTCCAGCGCACAGAGCCGTTGCAATCCACCAAACCCATAATGGCCTTGGCAGTGGTGGAGCGGCCTGAGCCATTGCGACCCAAAAGCGACACAATCTCGCCCTTCTCCACACTTAACTCGACGCCATGTAGCACATGGCTTTTACCGTAAAAGGCTTGCAGGTTTTCAATTTTTAACATCTTTAATGCCCCTGTCCAGCTTGTGAATCTGCCACGGATGAGCCCAAATAGGCTTCTTGGACACGGGCATTTCCACGCACCGCCTCCGGCACGTCATAGGCGAGTAATTCGCCGTAAACCACCACCGCAATTTTGTCAGCCAAGCCAAAGACGACGCCCATGTCGTGCTCAACTGTCAAGAGCGTTTTACCGACGGTGACTTCCTTGATCAAGTTGATAAAACGGCTGGTTTCGGACTTGCTCATGCCTGCCGTGGGCTCATCCAACAAAATGACCTCAGCGCCGCCTGCAATCGTGATACCAATCTCAAGCGCGCGCTGCTCTGCGTAGGTGAGGTTCATGGCCAGCACATCGCGTTTTTTCTCAAGGTTGACCATCCCCATTAACTCAACCGCGCGGGCGTTCGCATCGTGCAAATCTGCCAGAAATTTAAAGAAGGTGTATTTGTAACCCAGACTCCACAAGACGCCACAACGTAAATTTTCAAACACGCTGAGCTTGGGAAAGATATTGGTAATTTGAAAGCTCCGACTCAAACCCATGCGGTTAATCTCGAAAGGCTTCTTGCCTACCAAGCTTGTGCCGTTGAGCAGCACATCACCACTGCTCGGCTCAAAGCGGCCACTGATTAAATTAAACAGCGTGGACTTGCCAGCCCCGTTGGGGCCAATGATGCCTACCCGTTCCCCCTTAGGAATTGCCAAGCTGATTCCGCGAATAATCTCGGACTTGCCAAAACTCTTGCGCAAGTCTTTTAGTTCCAATGCATAGGTCATAGTGCCTCCCTGCGTTTAATTTCTTTTTCAATGCTTTCTTGAATCAATTCCCAGTCACGGGCAAACTGACGACGACAAAGCTCAAACAAGCCCACGCCGATAAGCATCACTACCAGACAACCCAACCACGCGTTGAAACTGCCTGCAGACAAGGCAAACCCGAGGTACTTCATGGTTCCACCTTGCGCGCCGTCGATCTGTAGGTGGTAGACCATCTCCACCATACCTGCTGCACCCACCATGGCAACTATTGCTGTTAATGCTAAACCGGCGTACAACATCAACAGGCCACGCAGTTTGCCAAAAGCGGCCACCCGTAAGTTCATCATGATCAAGCTGGCAATCCCGCCCGGTGCGTACATCACCATAAACACGAAAATAAGTCCCAGATAAAGCAGCCAAGCCCGCGTGAACTCACTCAGCAAAACAAAGGCTAGTACCATCAAAATAGCACCAATAATGGGGCCAAAAAAGAAGGTGGCTCCACCTAAAAATGTGAACAGAAGATAAGCGCCTGAACGACCTGCACCGACTACTTCTGCTGTGACAATTTCGAAATTCAAAGCCCCCAAACCACCAGAAATACCAGCGAAAAAGCCCGCCACAATAAAAGCCATGTAACGAATTCTTTGGGTGTTGTAACCCACAAATTCAACCCGTTCAGGATTGTCTCGCACCGCATTCAGCATGCGACCCAGCGGTGTGCGGGTGAATGCAAACATGGCCGCTACACAAATAAAGGTGTAGATAGCGATCAGGTAGTAAACCTGCGACGGGGGAGCATAGGTAATACCCAGAACAGCTTTACCCGTGACCCGATTCCCGGATACACCGCCCTCTCCACCAAAAAACTCAGGGATCATGAGAGACATAGCAAAAATAAGCTCCCCCACACCCAATGTGATCATGGCGAAGGTAGTACCCGATTTGCGTGTCGTGACCCAGCCAAACAAGACTGCGAAACCGAGCCCAGCCACGCCACCCGCTATAGGCACGAGCGAAACAGGGATAGCCAACGTACCGTCACTCACCCTGTTTAGGGCGTGAATGGCCAAAAATGACCCAAGCCCGGTATAAACCGCATGACCAAAGCTGAGCATGCCGCCCTGCCCCAGCAGCATGTTGTAGGACAGGCAAGCAATAATGGCGATCCCCATCTGAGACAAAATAGTAATTGCAAAACTGCTACTAAATATCAGCGGCACGACGGCAAGAATCAGTGCAAAAGCAGACCAAATGATCCAACGACTGATGTTGTGGGGCTTGAAGTGGTAGGTGTTGTTCATAACTTAATCTCCTCGCGTGCCCAGCAAGCCCTTGGGCCTGAAGATCAAAATAAGCACCAAAAACAAATAGGGAAGAATAGGCGCCACCTGGGACAAGGTCAGTTTAATCAAGGTGTTGCCCATTACAGCCGGCGAAAGAGTCAATCCGAGTTGTGTCACCAGCGTGCCTAGCGAGTAATCAAATGCCACCGCAAATGTCTGGATAACACCGATCAAGACTGAGGCAAGGAATGCCCCAGACAAAGAGCCCATGCCGCCGACGACCACGACGACGAAGATGACTGAGCCCACGGTGGCCGCCATCGCCGGCTCTGTCAGGAATGTACTGCCGCCGATGACACCAGCAAGGCCTGCTAAGCCGGCACCTGCACCAAAAACCATCATAAAGACCGCCGGTACGTTGTGCCCCAAAGACTCCACCGCTTCGGGGTGCGTCAAAGCCGCCTGAATGACCAGACCGATTCGGGTTCGAGTCAACAAAAGCCAGACCGAGACCAGCATGACCAAGGCAATCAACATCATGAAGCCGCGGGTTGCAGGAAATGGTGAGCAGACCAAGCGAATAGTTGCATCTGCGGCCATACACATTTTTTCAGGTGCCGCGCCCCACAACACGCTTAAGCCATCCACCGAATGATTTATCAGGGTGAAGGCTGGCCCCCGCAGAATTTCAGGGGGACGGAATTCTAGGGCTATACGACCCCAGATAAGCTGGACCAGTTCAAAAATGACATAAGACAGGCCGAAGGTGATTAAGAGTTCTGGCACGTGACCAAATTTATGTACTTTTCGCAGGAAAAGACGCTCAAAGAGAGCGCCCAAACCGCCTACAACAATCGGTGCAATTATCAAAGCTGGCCAGAAACCAACTACCGTTGAGACGCTGTAGCCAACATACGCGCCTAGCATGTAGAAGCTGGCGTGTGCGAAATTCAACACACCCATCATGCTAAAAATAAGTGTCAAACCCGAACTCAGCATGAATAGCAGCAAGCCGTAGCTCAGACCATTGAGCATTGATATTATGAAAAACTCCATCAAACCTCCCTGTCAATTCCAATACAAAAATAAAAAAAAAGCCCAAAACGGTTACCCGTCTGGGCTCATGCCGGCATGAAATTTAATTAGCCCGGGCGTTTCATCTGGCAGCTGGTGGGTGTGCTTGAAACATAGTTGGGGTACTCTTTGACCGGCACCATAGTCATGCCAGTGTTCTCAGGGCTGTATGGGTATTTGCCGCCCGCTTTTTGCCAAACGGTCATGTACAAAGGCTGTTGCAACTGGTGGTCAGTTTTGCGCATTTCAACTTCGCCATTAAAGGTTTTCACTTTGATGCCTTCCATAGCCGCTGCGACTTTGACAGGGTCGGTTGACTTGGCTTTGGCCATCGCTGCGCCCAAAACTTCGTAGACACGAAGAATAGAGGCGGTGTAGAAATCGTCGTTGTACTTGGCCTTGAATTCAGCCATCCACTTGTCCATCTGCCCACCCATGTTGTAGTGGCTGTATGCAATTTGGTAGACCTTACCTTCGCCCTTGGTGCCCAGCGCAGAGGGTGTTCCAGTCACGCCGGTGTAATAGGTGTAGAACTTGCCGTTGTAGCCACCTTCGTAAGCCGCTTTGACCAACAAGGATAGATCAGAACCCCAGTTACCAGTAATGACAGTGTCCGCCCCAGAGGCCTTGATCTTGGCAATGTAAGGTGCAAAGTCACGCACTTGGGCGATGGGGTGAAGGTCTTCGCCCACAATTTGAATATCTGGACGCTTACGGCCCAGTGTTTCCTTGGCATACTTAGCTACCTGTACTCCGTGCGAGTAATTTTGGCCAAAGATGTAGACTTTTTGAATATCTTTCTGGTCCGCCATGTAACTTGACATGGCTTCCATCTTCATAGACGTATCGGCATCAAATCTAAAGTGCCAGAAGCTGCATTTGCTGTTGGTTAAATCGGGATCGACGGCTGAGTCGTTGATGTAGATCACTTCTTTGCCTGGGTTGCGCTCGTTGTGCTTGGTGATCGCGTCAGACAGGGCCAATGCCACAGAAGAGCCATTGCCCTGAACAATGTAGCGCACGCCGCTGTCAATTGCCAACTTTAGAGCATTCAAGCTTTCTGCAGGGCTGAGCTTGTTGTCGATACCGGTCACTTCAAACTTCACACCAGCTGGGTTACCAGCACCGCTGTATTTCTCGGCGAAAAACTGGTAGCTTTTGAGTTGATTGACACCAACTGGCCCGAGCAAGCCGGTTTGGGCGTCAATACGAACCATTTTGACGACCTCGCCTTTTTGCGCCATCGCGCCGCTAGCTAATGACACCAAGGCCGCCGCAGCAACCAATTTAAGAGTGAATTTCATGCGCTAAATCCTTAAGAAGAATGTTCAAACTTCATCGTACAAGCATTCCCTGGTTTTTTCCTTAGGGAATGCCCGTAAGCCCAGCAAAATCTATCACTCAGGTGACAGACCCGAGCTGTTCTCAGGCCTCAGGAAGCTGGTAATCCCTGAGGATTTCACGCAGTTTTGTCTTTTGCATTTTCCCTGTTCCGCCTAGGGGAATGACTTCCAAAAACACCACGTCATCCGGAATTTGCCATTTGGCTGTCTTGCCCTCGTAAAAGGCAATAAGTTCATCACGAGTCACTTCCGCGCCTTGCTTTTTAACCACCGCAATGATGGGACGTTCATCCCACTTGGGGTGCTTCATGCCGATGCAGGCCGCCAT
>CAIMHL010000519.1 GCA_903840825.1 uncultured beta proteobacterium | reverse complement strand
GCTTGAGCAGCTATGAAATAGAGAGTGATCACGGCACCGTCCAAGCGCGCGCTGTCGTTATTGCGTCGGGGGGGTTATCGATCCCGAAGATTGGTGCCACCGATTTTGGTTACCGTATTGCCAAGCAGTTCAACCTGCCCGTGATTACGCCCCGCCCCGCCTTAGTGCCGCTGACTTTTGATGCGGATGCCTGGGCACCCTTTGCCCAGTTGTCGGGCTTGTCCCTGCCTGTGCAAATTGAGACCGGCAGTAAAAAAACACAGGTCGCCTTTAACGAAGACCTGCTGTTTACCCACCGGGGTTTGAGTGGGCCCGGCGTTTTGCAAATTTCAAGCTTTTGGCAGGAGGGAACGCCGATTCGCCTGAACCTAGCCCCCCAGCAAAACATCGCCGAGCAGCTCAACCAAGCCAAAGCCAGCTCGCGCAAGCTGATCGCCAACGAACTCTCAGGCGTGGTGCCCGCCCGACTAGCGGATACCTGGATAGCCCAAGGCGCGGCGCTGGGACACAACTGGCAGCGCCCAGTGAACGAGGCCTCTGACAAAGCCCTCACTGTGTTGGCTGAGCGGCTGAGCCGCTGGGAGCTCACGCCGACCGGCACCGAGGGCTACAAAAAAGCCGAGGTCACTGCCGGTGGCGTCGACACCAAAGCGCTCTCAAGCCAAACCATGGAGTCACGCCAGCCTGGCTTGTACTTTATTGGCGAGGTGGTGGACGTGACCGGTTGGCTGGGCGGCTACAACTTTCAGTGGGCCTGGGCCAGTGGCTTTGCCTGCGCCAAAGGGCTGGCAGCGGCTTTGAAACCGGTTGCTACAAACGTCTGAAAAGCCTTAAAAAGTAAGGCTATAATCCTAGGCTTTGCTGGCAAACCCCCGCTGCCTGATCAACTTTAAAGCGGGGAAATCGCATGATATTCGTCAAATGGCTCGATCTCCCTTTGATAGAAGCATGCACATTCTGGATAACCTGAAGTAATGACAACCATCCGTGTAAAAGAGAACGAACCCTTTGACGTAGCCCTTCGCCGCTTTAAGCGCACCATCGAGAAGCTTGGCTTATTGACTGACTTGCGTGCTCGCGAGTTCTACGAAAAACCCACAGCTGAGCGTAAGCGCAAGAAGGCAGCTGCCGTCAAACGTAACTACAAGCGCATTCGTGCTATGCAGTTGCCCAAGAAAATGTTCTAAAAAGACATTGATGGGTGGGCTCACAAGGCCTCAAAAAAAAAGCTCACCGGGGACGCTCAGGTGGGCTTTTTTTATTTCAGAATCAATAATCAAACTCTCCACTTACAGGAATTAACACCATGTCACTCAAAGACCAAGTTACCGAAGATATGAAAAACGCCATGCGCGCCAAAGACAGCGAGCGCCTAGGCACCATCCGCTTGCTGCTGGCGGCAGCCAAGCAAAAAGAGGTGGACGAGCGCGTGGTGGTGGATGACGTGATGATGATCGCCATCGTGGACAAGCTCATCAAACAGCGCAAAGACTCGGTAGCTGCCTTCACGCTGGCTGAGCGCATGGACTTGGCTGACAAAGAATCTGCCGAGATCAAAGTGCTGGAAGCCTACCTGCCCCAGCGCCTGAGCGCTGAAGAGGTGTTGGCTGAAGTGCGCGCCATCGTGGCTGAGTTGGGCGCGAGCGGCCCCGGCGATATGGGCAAGGTCATGGGCGCGGTTAAAACCCGCCTGGCGGGCAAGGCCGAGATGGGCCAGGTGTCAGCCGCTGTTAAAACGGCCCTGGCGGGTTAATTTAGCTACCTGCTACTTTCATGCGGTTAACCAAGATGGAGCCTACCGTCTTGGAGCCGTAGCCAAAGGTATCCGCGCCAATGGCCTTGATGCCTTTGAGCATGGTTTTCATATTGCCTGCAATGGTGATTTCGTGCACGGGGAAGGCAATCTGCCCCTTCTCCACCCAAAAACCACTGGCCCCACGGGAATAGTCACCGGTGATGTAGTTCACCCCGCTGCCCATCAGCTCGGTCACAAACAGGCCAGTACCCAGCTTTTGCAGCATCGCGTCCAAGTCGTCGCCAGGACGGGTCAGGCGCGAGGTCATGCTTAAGTTATGCGAGCCGCCAGCGTTGCCCGTTGTCTTCATGCCCAATTTGCGGGCGGAGTAAGTGCTCAAAAAATAGCCCTGCACCGTCCCGGCCTCCACCACTTGGCGCGCCTTAACGCGCACACCCTCGTCGTCAAACGGGGAACTGCCTTTGCCGCGTTTGACAAATGGGTCTTCCAAAATATCGATGTGCTTGGGCAGCACTTGCTTGCCCAGCGAATCCAGCAAAAATGAGCTTTTGCGGTACAAAGCACCACCGCTAATGGCGGACACAAAACTGCCCAGCAAGCCAGATGCCAATGGCGATTCAAACAGCACCGCGCACTCGGTGGTGGCAATCTTGCGGGCCTTCAAGCGGCTCAAGGCGCGCTCAGCGGCATAGCGGCCTACGGCCTCGGGAGAGGCCAAGTCATCGGCACTGCGCATGGAGCTGTACCAAGCGTCGCGCTGCATGTCGCGGCCCTTGCCAGCAATCGGCGAGACCGAGAGCGAATGGCGAGAGCTGGCGTAGCCGCCACGAAAACCGTGCGTGTGGGCGCTGAAGAAATGCGACTGCTGGGCCGACACGCTGGCACCTTCGCTGTTGGTGATTCGTTTGTCGGTTTTTAGCGCCGCCTCTTCGCACACCAAGGCCAACTGGGCCGCTTGCTCGCTGTCAACAGCCCAGGGGAAGAATAAATCGAGATCTTTACGGTGCCTGCTGGTGGGCGCAATATCTTTGGCATCAGGCAAAGCCGCAAAAGGGTCTTCGGCCGTGAAGCGGGCGATATCAAAAGCCGCGCGCACAGTTTGTTGAATGGCGGCCTTGGAAAAGTCAGAGGTGCTGGCGTTGCCACGGCGCTTACCCACATACACCGTGATCCCCAGCGACTTATCGCGGTTACGCTCTACGTTCTCCAACTCGCCCTTGCGCACCGAGACACTCAGGCCACAACCTTCAGAGGCTTCGGCCCCCGCATCCGTGGCGCCCAGCTTTTTGGCATGGGCCAAAGCGGTGTCCACAAGGTCTTCAAAATAGGGGCGGCTGTAGCTGAAGCCGGCGTCAGCGGTGGGCTGGTTGGGGGGCGTATTGGGTTTCTTCATATCGGAGGCTATGATACTTGGCTCCGTGGCACGCTGTGCCCGCTCTCTCTATTTTCCTTACCATGGCACGCAAATTCAAAAAAGGCTACTTCGTCAGGGGCGAATTCGTCGCCGAAGGCAGCGAACGCGATCTCGAACTCAAGCGCGAACTCAAAGGCACCGACGACCAAAGCCGCACCGATCTCAAGCGCGAAAGCCTGGAGCTTCAAAAGCTGGGGGAAGATTTACTGACCCTGCGCCCCGACTTCATGAAACGTCTGGCCTTGACCGAAAAGCTCAAAGACGCCGTGGTAGAAGCCAAGCGCATCACCAACTTTGAAGGCAAGCGCCGCCAGATGCAGTACATCGGCAAGCAAATGCGCATGATCGACGAAGCCGGCATTGCCGCCATTCACACCGCCATCTCGGAACAATTCAGCGGATCGCCGCAAGAAAACCTGGTGCTGCACTTGGCTGAAACCTGGCGCGACCGCCTGATGGCGCAAGACGAGGCTTTTGGCGAGTGGCTCATCAAATGCCCCGAGACCGATGCCCAGCAGTTGCGCGCCCTGATTCGTCAGGCCCGTAAAGACGCGCTACCCGAAGAACCCAGTGGCCCCGTGCGCCACGGACGCGCATACAAAGATATTTTTCAGATTGCGCGTGAGCAGCTGGGCCAGCTAGACCAACCTGACGGCCCCGGCAGCGCTCCATGAACGAGCCCGTCAGCCCCGCCTTTGATGCCGTCAAAATCGGCATTATCTCCATCAGCGACCGGGCTTCCACCGGCGTTTATGTCGACAAGGGCCTGCCTGCCCTGCAAGACTGGCTGACCCGCGCCCTGCACAACCCGATTCGGTTTGAAGCCCGCCTCATCCCGGACGACCAAGCCACCATCAGCGCGGCCCTCATTGAGCTGGTTGATGCGGGTTGCGCCCTGGTTTTAACGACAGGGGGCACCGGCCCTGCGCTACGCGACGTGACGCCTGAGGCCACGCTGGCGGTAGCGCACAAGGAGATGCCAGGGTTTGGTGAGCAAATGCGCCAGATCAGCCTTAAATTTGTACCGACTGCGATTTTGTCGCGCCAAGTGGCGGTCATCCGTGATCAATCGCTCATCATCAACCTGCCCGGCCAACCCAAGTCGATTCAGGAAACGCTGGAAGGCCTGCGAGGCGCAGAAGGCGAGACAGTCATGGCGGGCATTTTTGCCGCCGTGCCCTACTGCATTGACCTGATTGGTGGGCCGTACCTTGAAACCAATGACGCGGTGTGCAAGGCCTTCAGGCCGAAGGCAGCCATCCGCCCGCGTTAATTTACTTACCCACCAGTTGATTGAGTTTGTCAGCTTCGAAATGCTCTTGCAAAGCCGCATCGCTGGGCACGCAGTTGGTGGCGGAGCGGTTGGCTTGCAAGGTTTCTATGGCCTGCCACAGCAAGGCAATCTGGTGCTCCTGAGAACCGGCGTTGTCAATCAAGCCGCGCATAGCCTGGCTCAGCGGATCGTCATTGTGCGTGACGCCATAGGCTGAAAACCCCATTTTGGAAGCCGCCTCTTCGCGCTTCACATCCAAGTCAGCTTGAATGATGCGCGCCGGGTTGCCCACGGCGGTAGCGCCTGGCGGCACGGGTTTAGTGACCACCGCGTTGGAGCCGATCTTGGCGCCATCGCCCACCGTGAAGCCGCCCAGCACCTGTGCGCCCGCCCCGACCACCACATTGCGCCCCAGCGTGGGGTGACGTTTGACGCCCTTGTAGAGCGAGGTGCCGCCCAAGGTGACGGCTTGGTAAATGGTGCAGCCGTCGCCAATTTCAGCGGTTTCCCCCACGACCACGCCCATTGCGTGGTCAAAAAACACGCGTTCTCCAATTTTGGCGCCGGGGTGAATCTCAATACCGGTCAAAAAACGAGAAATATGGGACACGAAACGCCCCAACCACTTGAAGCCATGCGTCCAGCACCAGTGTGCTCGGCGGTGCAGCACCAGCGCATGCAGGCCGGGGTAGCAGGTCAGCACCTCCCAGGACGTGCGGGCGGCTGGGTCGCGGTCAAGAATGCATTGAATGTCGGAGCGAAGTCGGATGAACATTTTTAAAGTTTAATCTTTCACAGGGGTCGCAGTTTCAGCCAAGGGCTTTGTTGGCAGATCGGTGCGGTCCATCATTTTGGCAATACCCCGCAAGATATGAATTTCGCCCTGCGTCACGCCCGCCCGGTTAAACAATTGGTTCAGGCGGGGCATGAGTTTTTTAGGTGCTTGGGGGTCCAAAAATCCAATCGAGACCAAGGCGCGCTCCCAGTGCGCCAACATGCCCGCCATCTGATGGGCGTCGGCCAACAAGTCCAGGCGCTCCGGGCTGGGGGCCTCTGGCTGCGGCTCGCCCGGTGTCGCGTAACCGCCCAAGGCCAGGCGCCATTCGTAAGCCACCACCTGCAAAGCCGCACCGAGGTTCAGCGAACCAAACTTGGGGTTGCTCGGAATGCTCAGGCAGGCGTGGCAGCGGTACACGTCTTCGTTGCTCATGCCGTAGCGCTCGCTGCCAAACAAAAAGGCCATGCCTTGCTGGGCTTCCAGCCCGACCAAGGGAGTCTCACCTTCAAGCAAATCATCATTTAAAGCATAGTGGGCATGCTTGACCAGCTCATTTTTTGATAGTGCCTCAAAATGCTCGCGCGGCGTTACGGTGGGGGGGCCAAAGTCGCGTGGCGTCATGGCGGTGGCGCACAAGTGGGTCATCCCGTCCAGCGCTTCATCCAGGGTCTCGACAATGCGGGCATTTTTGAGGACATCCAAAGCGCCGCTGGCGCGCTGAATGGTTTCTTCGCGGTTCAGCACATTGGCCCAGCGCGGCGCCACCAGCACCAAGTCATCAAAACCCATGGTTTTCATGGCGCGAGCCGCAGCGCCCACGTTACCGGCGTGGCTGGTGTGGATCAGGATAAAGCGAGTTTGCATGGGCTGAAATGTCACCAAAACTGAAACAGTTTTTGGCGAGGGTAAAATCCGTCTATTGTCGCTGCACGCATCGTCGCCCAGTGACTCCCCGCTCTTTCCAAGTTGACGGCCGGTTTTACCGGCCCCACAAAAATTTAAACGCTATGTCCTCCCCCAATCTTCACCCCATGGTTAATGTGGCCGTCAAGGCCGCTCGCACTGCAGGCTCGATCATCAACCGCGCTGCGCTTGATCTTGAAGCAGTTCGCATCTCGCAAAAACAGATCAACGACTTTGTCACCGATGTCGATAAAGCGGCTGAAGCCTCCATCATCGAGACCCTGCTGACCGCTTACCCTGACCACGGCATCTGGGCTGAAGAAACCGGGCGTGAACATGGCGCTAAAGATGCCGAGCTGGTGTGGATCATCGATCCGCTGGACGGCACCACCAACTTCATCCACGGCCTGCCTGTGTACTGCGTCAGCATCGCGCTGGCCTTTCGCGGCAAAATTGAGCAAGCCGTCATCTATGACCCCAGCCGCAACGACCTCTTCACCGCCACCAAAGGCCGTGGCGCTTACCTGAACGACCGCCGCCTGCGCGTCTCCAAGCGCGTGCGCATGGAAGACTGCCTGATTTCAACTGGCTTTCCCTTCCGTCCCGGTGACGACTATAAGACCTATATGCGCATGCTTGGCGACATCATGCCCCGCGCCTCCGGCATTCGCCGCCAAGGCTCAGCCGCGCTGGACCTGGCCCATGTGGCCGCTGGCTACACCGATGGCTTTTTTGAACCGGGTCTGCAGCCTTGGGATGTGGCCGCAGGCGCTCTGATGGTCACGGAAGCCGGCGGCTTGGTCGGCAATTTCTCCGGCGATGCGGACTTTTTGGAACAAAAAGAATGCATGGCGGGCAACCCCCGCATTTACGGCCAAATGGTGGCTATGTTTGGCAAGTACAGCAAATTTGCCGATGCCGGTGACAAAGACCCTGCCCGCCCTACCAACGTCAGTGGCACCTTGGCAGAAGCCGACGCCATCACCGCAGCCGCCTTTGCCGCTGCTGCACCCGCTGCCCATGAAACCCCAGTTGCTGACGCACCGTTTTAATTGAGGTAACGCGCCTGGCGCAACGCCAGGTGCGTAAAAGTTAGATTCACCACGGCTGCCCTTTGCCATCCGAGGCAGAAAGCAACACAACGCTTAAGTGCTTGATGAATAAAGACAATAACCCGTCAGACGCTACGCCAATCGCGCCCGTCCAACACACCCCCATGATGCAGCAGTACCTCGGCCTCAAAGCCGACTACCCTGACACGTTGCTGCTTTACCGCATGGGTGACTTTTATGAGGTGTTCTTTGCCGATGCTGAAAAAGCCACGCGCTTGCTCAACATCACCCTCACGCACCGTGGCCAGACGGCGGGCCAGCCGATCCCGATGGCGGGCGTGCCCTTTCACTCGCTCGACACCTACCTGGCCCGCCTCATCAAGCTGGGCGAATCAGTCGCTATTTGCGAGCAAGTGGGCGAAGTCACCGGCAAAGGCCCGGTCGAGCGCAAAGTGGTGCGCGTGGTCACGCCCGGCACGCTGACCGACCTGGAGCTGCTGAGCGACAAAACTGAATCGCTACTCATGGCCGTGCACCAAGGCCCACGCAACCTGTGCGGGCTGGCTTGGCTGAGCGTCACCCAAGGCGAGGTGCATTTGGCCCAATGCACGCCTGATGAGCTGGGCGAGTGGATCGCCCGCGTCAGCCCGGGCGAACTCATGTTTAGTGCGGGCAGCACACCCGCTTTTGAGGCGCGCCTGCGCAGCCTGCAAGCACCCGCGGCGCTCTCGATCAGCGTGCGGCCCGACTGGCAGTTTGACGCCGCTTTGGGTGAACGCACCCTGCTGGCCCACCTGCAAGCGGCCACGCTGGCCACTTGGCAAGCCCAAGACTTGCCCCAAGCCCACGCCGCCTGCGCTGCACTGCTGAGCTACGCCGAACACACCCAAGGCCGCGCCCTCACCCACCTGCACAGCGTGCGCGTGCAGCGCAACGACGAGCTGATCGACCTGCCGCAAACCACCCGGCGCAACCTGGAACTCACCCAAACCCTGCGCGGCGAAGAAAAGCCCACGCTGTTTTCCTTGTTGGATGTCTGCATGACCGGCATGGGCAGCCGCCTGCTTAAAAACTGGCTCTTGGCCCCCCGGCGTGACCGCCGCGAAGCCCAGCAACGCCTAGGCGCCATTGCCGCGCTGCAAACCGGCCCGTGGGCCAAACTGCGCGACCAACTCAAGGGCAGCACCGATGTGGAACGCATCACCGCCCGCATCGCCCTGCGCCAAGTGCGCCCGCGTGAGCTGGTAGCGCTACAAAAGACGCTATTAAAAGCAGAGCTACTTAAGCATGTATTTAATGGCCTAGAGCCATATTTAGACCATATTTCTCTACAATTGACGCCCCCCGCGGGTTGCGCTGACTTGCTGACCTGCGCCATTGACCCCGAGCCCGCTGTGCTGGTGCGTGATGGCGGTGTCATCGCCACGGGGTTTGACGCTGAACTCGACGAGCTGCGCGCCATCCAGACCAACTGCGACGCTTTTTTGCTCGACCTAGAAACCCGCGAAAAAGCCCGCACTGGCATTGCCAACCTGCGCGTGCAGTACAACCGGGTGCACGGTTTCTTTATTGAAGTGAGCCAGGGCCAAGTCGACAAAGTGCCTGACGACTATCGCCGCCGCCAGACTTTAAAAAACGCCGAGCGCTTCATCACCCCCGAGCTCAAAGCCTTTGAAGACAAGGCCCTCAGCGCCACCGAGCGGGCACTGGCGCGAGAAAAATGGCTGTTTGAACAAGTACTGGACGAACTGCAAGCCTTTGTGCCGCTGCTGACTCAAGTAGCCCGCGCCCTGGCCACGCTGGATGCGCTATGCGCCCTGACCGAACGCGCCTTGACCCTCGACTGGTGCGCGCCGCAGTTTGTCAAAGAGCCGTGCCTAGACATCAGCCAAGGCCGCCACCCTGTCGTGCAGGCCCGCCTGGCCGAGACCAGCAGCGGCGCTTTTATTGCCAACGACACGCGCATGGGCCCTAGAGCGCGCATGCAGATCATCACCGGCCCCAATATGGGCGGTAAATCAACCTATATGCGGCAAATTGCCGTCATCGTGCTGCTGGCCAGCATGGGCTCTTATGTGCCCGCCAGTGCCTGCCGACTGGGGCCGATCGATGCTATCCACACCCGCATTGGCGCCGCCGACGACTTGGCCAACGCCCAGTCCACCTTCATGCTGGAAATGCTCGAAGGCGCACAAATATTGCACGCCGCCACACCCAACTCTTTGGTGTTGATGGACGAAATTGGCCGAGGCACCAGCACCTTTGACGGCCTGGCACTCGCCAGCGCCATTGCCACCCAGCTGCATGACAAAACCCAAGCCTTCACCCTGTTTGCCACCCACTACTTTGAGCTCACCGAGTTCCCCGCCACGCACCATGCCGCCATTAATGTGCATGTGAGCGCGGTGGAGTCGGGGCGCGACATTGTGTTTATGCACGACATCCAGCCCGGCCCGGCCAGCAAGAGCTACGGCATTCAGGTGGCGCGTTTGGCAGGCATGCCCGCGGCGGTAGTCAACCACGCCCGCCAAACGCTGCAAGCGCTGGAGGCCCAAGCCACGCAGCACAACGCCCAGGTCGATCTCTTTGCCGCACCCCCAACCGAAGAAGTCGCAGCCCCCCACGCGCTGGAGGCCGAGCTGGCGGGCATTAACCCCGATAATCTAAGCCCCAGAGAGGCGCTTGAAGCGCTCTACCGCTTAAAAGCCTTGTCCAACAAGGCTTGAATCAACAACACCCCCCGTCTCCTCACTGAGACACACCAAGGAAAAACACAATGGCAGGCGTATTTGGCAAAGACCCGAACATGAAAAAGAGCAACCACCAAGAGCTGGAGCGCCTCAACCAAGAGCGCAAACAAAAACTAGCTTTGGCCGCCCTCAAATTCAATAAACCCAAGCCCGTGGCGGAGCCCACAGCGGTTGACGCTAAGTAAACGCGGTTGGAATTCAAGGCAGACTGAAGGCATCGGATTCTGCCAAATAGAGAAATAATTTCTCTATAATGCTTTCATGGGTAAAATTTTTACAGGCGACGGATGGCTTATTAAAGTCCATGGTGATGAGCATCCACCCGTTCATGCCCATGTCTTGCACCCAGACGGCAAAGCCTCCATCGACCTTTTTGGCTCTGTTCAAAATGCAGGCGTCCCCGTCAAAATCATAGCTGCGGCGTCCGATTGGCTAGCCAATTACACAGACCTCGTCGAAGCTGAATGGGCCAAAATGAACAACCCAAGAAAGAGGTGAACCATGAAAAAACAAACCGCTCGACTGGAAACCGTTACGCCTGAATCCGGCTTGACCCTGAGCGCCACCTTTACCGATGGCCGGGTGTTAAGGGTGGACTTGTCAGACACAGCCAAACGGCTTCAAGCTTTTGCTGCGCTAGAAAATCCCACCGAATTCGCTACCGCTCGGGTGGCTGATTTTGGCTGGACGCTGGAGTGGGACTGCGGTGCTTCACTTGATGCTGATCGGTTTATTGAAATGGCGCTTGAACAAGCGGGCATGCTGGAAAATGTTTCGTTTCGGCGCTGGCAAGACAGCAACCAGCTAAGCCTGACTGACGCGGCCAAGGCCATAGGCCTAACCCGACGCACGGTCAGCCAGTACCGCACAGGTGCCCGCCCCGTTCCGCGCATCGTCGGCCTGGCCTGCAAAGGCTGGGAAGTCGAACACCGGCAGCAGGCTTAATGGCAACCCCTCGCCGCCCATGACCTCCAGAATGGCCCCATGACCCCCCAAGACTTCATCTCCAAATGGGGCAACCCCCATGGCGTACCCGGCCCGGCCTATGCACTCAACGAAGAACAAGGCGCGCAAAGCCATTTTCTGGACCTGTGCGAACTGCTGGGTGTCCCCAAGCCTGGCAGCCTTGAGGGCTACCGGTTTGAAGAAAAGAGCGCGGTGATTGGCGGGCGCACGGGGTATGCCGACGT